>DATNRD010000023.1:0-7489 GCA_036703665.1 Candidatus Obscuribacterales bacterium | reverse complement strand
CGCTTCCCTCTACCACGACCGCGTATCGTCCACTCCTATCTCCGCGCGAGTCCAACGACCTGAGGAGCCGGATGCCTTAACGGGCACGTCCGGAACTGTGGGGGAGTCGGCGGGGCAACCCGCCGGCTTATCCCGATGCGGTTAGACTAAACAGAAGAGCAGGACGAAGAACAACCGCTGATGCTTTTGAAGTCTGGTTATATCTGCTTGCCCGGCATAGCGGGCCGTGCGCGCGCTGCGATGCTCTCTGGGCTGGCTGTGCTGGTTGTCTCCAGCAGCCTCTGCCTGCAACCGGTCCGGCCTGCTGATTCCAGCCAGACGCCAGGCGCCGCCTCTGCAGGCTCCGCAGCCGGTGAAGCGAGGGAGAAGAGCCAATCTGCTCCCGCCCAGCCGCCAAACGTAACCATCCAGGTCATCAACTTGCCACCGAAAAAGACAGAAGCAACCAATGCGGCAGCACCGCCGGAGCGCCCGCGCACCGGTAAGGGCAAGAAAGCCAAAAAGACCAGGCGTGGTACGCCGCCTTGCCTGGCCTGGATAGATCCTGATGTCGAGCCGAAGGCGGTCCTGCTGTGTGTGCACGGGCTGGGGCTCTACAACGGCACTTATGAGCCTTTCGGCAAGCGCATGGCCAAGCTCGGCATTGCCACTTATGCGATAGACATGCGCGGTTTCGGCTCCTGGATGGAGGCGAAAGGCAGGCAGCGTGTCGACTTCGAGGCCGCACTGGCCGATGTGGGGGCGGTTCTGAAGGTCATTCACAGGGCGCATCCCGGTTTGCCTGTTTTTCTGCTCGGTGAGTCGATGGGCGGAGCGATTGCGCTGCAGGCTACCGCGCTCTACCCTGATCTCATCGATGGCGTCATCTCTTCGGTGCCGGCCGGCGATCGCTTTCAGCAGAAGCGCACCGCATTGAAGGTAGCGTTGCGCCTGCTTGCTAACCCGAACAAGCCGTTCGACGTGGGAACGCAGGTGATCGAGCAGGCCACCGAGAAACCGGAAGTGCGCGAGGCATGGAGCAAAGACCCGCTGGCCAGAATTAACATCTCGCCACGAGAGCTTCTGCAGTTTCAAGCCTTCATGAACAAGAACCATGCCGCTGCTAGAAAGATCAAGGCTACGCCGGTTCTCATCGTCCAGGGCTGTCGCGACCGCCTGGTCCGTCCGGAAGGAACGGTCGAGCTCTACAACGAGCTTGCCACTCCAGACCGTCAGCTGGTGCTGGTCCCGTCGGCGGAGCACCTCATATTTGAGGAAGAGCAGTTCAACGATGAGATTGTCGACCTGACCGTGGGCTGGATCAACGGGCACCTCAGCAGGAGAGCGGCAGGCACGCCCGCTGTCTTAAACAAATAACCATTTACAACTCCCTAACGTCTCGGCTCCGGACCGTAGAATATGCACAAGCGGGTCCGAGCAATGAACAGGACAGGTCAGCAGAAAATGAAAGTCACCGCCACGTCTGGTTACCTCAAGGGTGCAGCTGCGGCCGCGCTCATACTGAGCCTTGTGTGCAGCCCGGCTATGCTGGCTGGCTCTCAAGCGCAGGGCCAGGTTTCTTCGGGGCAAAAGTGCCTGGCCGCCGGCAAAGCCAAACTGGCTGCCGGGCGTTATCAGGAAGCCGTGAAGAACCTCGAGGAGGCCGTCAAGTCGCAACCGCGAAGCTGCGAAGCGCAGCTTTGCCTGGGACAGGCTTATCTCAAGCTGAAGAACTACGCGAAAGCCCGCCTTCACTTGAGGACGGCAGTGCGTGTCGGACAGGGCTCCGCCAATGCGCAAAAGGCCAACGCCTGTCTTATGACCTTGCCCAGGACCGTAATTGCGCCGCGCACCGGACCGGAAACGCGGCTCATCGCCTTGAATCTCGGACTGGTTTCCAGCGACCGGGGTGAAGGCGGTGGGGCCAAGCCCACCGTGCTCGACTTTTATGCCAGCTGGTGCCAGCCGTGCAAGCAGCTCGAGCCGATTATCGAAAAGGCAAAGTCGCAATACGGCGAGCAGGTCAACTTCATGACCATCAACGTCGACGATCCGAGCAACGAGCAAATCATAGATCAATACGGCGTCAGCCCCATTCCGACCCTGGTTTTCTTGAGCCCCGACGGGCAGGTGGTGACCTACTCCATCGGCTTTGCCGGAGAGAAGGTTCTCGAAAGCGGGCTCAAGAAGATACTGAAAGGGTAAAGCCCGAATAGAGCAGCTTGTTGCCAGAATTGGCGTCCGTGGGGTTACGCGGGCACCGCTCATCGACCTCCGTTATCGTTGAAGGTCTGGAAATCGCCATTCAGCTGCTCATTAAGGTTGGTCCGCAGATGGTAAACTCCGCTTAGACGGCCTGCGAATCGAGCTTTTACTCGGGAGATAGCGAAGATGCGGCGATGCCTCTTGCGTGGCGGCCTGCTGGGCAACAACATTTGGGCAATCGCGCTGGCGCTGTGCAGCCTGTTTGTCATGGTTCCGCACACACGGGCTATGCCCGTGGGCGGGCAGCCGGACGTCAAGAGACTGTTCCGCACGCAGTTGGAGAAGCCGGGCGAAAAGGTGAATCTGGGCCTGGCGTACTGGATTGAGTTGCACCGTCAGGGAAAGGTCTATCGCTGCAACAACAAGTTTGCCTTTCGCTCAGGTGATGCCATTCGCATTCACGTCATTCCAAATAGCGATGGCTACGCCTACATTTTTCTCAAGAGCGGAAGCCGGGGCGACCGGGCCGTTCTTTTCCCCAATCCCAAATCCGGCACGGACAACCGCGTCTTGGGCGGACATGACTATGCCTTGCCTACGGCAGCCAGGCTGAAGTTCGATAACGATGCGGGCACGGAAATCCTGACGCTGGTTCTGTCCCGCAAGCCAATTGACATGAACCGCTATCACAGTGGCGGGGTTGTGGGGAGAGCATATGTCTCGTCCGCACAGTCGGGAGCCAAGGACCTGGTGCCGACGCGCATGCAGCTATGCTGGGACGATCCCGCCCCGGTCATCATTCCCGGCGAAATTGCGGCGGAGCCCGAGGCTCCAGCCGGAGGGGAGTCGGGAACATCGGCCTCCGAGCCGAAGTGCCTGCCAGCGGACCTGAATCAAGCAGGGATGGTAACCGTCATTCATGACGATCCGGACGAAGTGCTGTCTGTCGATATCGCTCTCGAGCACCGGATGTAGTGGCTTGTCTGCGAGGTGCGGGAAGTGCGCGACCTGGATAATGTGCGTGGTTTAAGGACCCATGGACCACCATCCTCGCTTGCCGGTGTGTTCGTAGCTGTGCTGGTATGCCTTGCCATCTGGTTGTCCCCTGCCTGCCGGGGGCAGGCTTCTGCCGGCAAGACGCCGGATCCAGCACCGGCCACCATCCGACCGGCCATAGAGTGGACAAAAATTCAAGACCTGCGCCCGGAGGCTCGCGCGACTAATCGCCCGGTCAAGGACAAATGGGCGGTGGTAGTGGGAATCGGGACGTTCGCGGAACAGGCGCTGAACAACGGCATCGCAATGGACCGTGCTGCTCGCGAGTTCTACAACTACCTGGTGGATCCCAGGGCGGGACGCTTTGATAAAGATCACGTCGTGCTTCTGACTGATTCAGAGGCGACGCGGCAGAATATTCTGTCCGTGACCGGGCCGCAGTGGCTGGGTCGGGTGGCTGGTCCTGACGACCTTGTCGTGATTTTCATTGGAACGCACGGGTTTCCTTCCTTCGACGGCAACACCTACCTGCTCGCGCACAACAGCGCTCTGGACAATTTGTTTGCCACCGGCATCTCGATGAAGAGCCTGATGGAATCGCTGCGCAAGGACGTAAGGTCAGATCGGATCGTGCTCGTGCTGCAAGCCTGTTACAGCGGTGCCGCTGAGCTCACGGCCGGCGCCAAGGCCCTGCACAAGAATTTCAATGTCGACCTTGAACGAATCACTCTCGGCAAGGGCTACATGATTGCTTCGTCGAGCCGTCCAGATCAGATCACATGGGGCGATGTCTTTTCCAAGAACCTGATCAAGGCCCTGCGTGATAAGGAGGGGCTGGTGCCTTTTACCGAAGCCTTTTCCGCCGCGGAGCGCCGCACTGAATACGATACCACCCACGAATGTGTCGGTTGCCGGCCGCAAAATCCCGTGTTGAAAGCCGACTGGACCGGAAAGGATCTCGTTCTTGGGGTGCCCCCGGTTGCTAAAGTCGCATCCGTTCCTGCCGAGGCCTTGAACTTTCTAGGTGCGGAGGCGCATTACATGCGAGCCAGCCAGGCTGCTGCCGCCGGGGATCTCGAGGCAGCCATTCAGGGGTATCGGTCGGCAATCGCTGCCGACCCTCATTATGCCGACGCATACGGTGACCTGGGTTCGGCGCTTGCTCTGACGGGTAAGTGGGACGAAGCTGCCGACCAGTTGCGAAAGGCTGTGGCACTGCGCCCATCAGATGCGCTGTTTCATGCCAACCTGGCGCGCGTTCTTGCCAAACTCGGCAAAGATGCCGAAAGTGCGCAGGAGCTGAAGACAGCCTACGGCTTGAACCCGAAGGACAGGCACGTTCTTACCGCTCTGGCGGACCGGGCGCTCAGGTCCGGTGACCCCGCCTCGGCCGTGCGTTACCTCAAGGAAGCACTGGAGCTATATCCGAAGTCCGCGGCTCTGCACGACAGGTTGAGCTACGCCCTGACAAAGTCCGGTGACCTGGTCAATGCCCAGGCGCATGCCGAAGAGGCTGTCACCTACGATCCTTCATCGCCCTCGGCGCGCATGAATCTCGGCTCCATATTGCTGCTGCGGCGTAACCTTCCTGACGCGATCACCGCCTATCGGGCGGCCGTCAAACTTGCCCCCGACGATCCCGATGCTCGCTATCTGTTGAGCTCCGCCCTCGAAAAGGCACACGATAAAGCGGGCGCACAGGCCGAGCTTGCCAAATTCGTCGAACTCTGCAAACCGGGCGACCCTCGCCTCGAGCCTGCCCGCCAGCACCTCCAGGCTCTAACGGCGCGCTAGGGCAGGATTGCCCAGAGCGCTGGACTCCGACCCCTGGTGCCCGTCGGGGCTGGGCAGGCGCCGAAGAGCGTGGCAGCCCATCACCTAGCCGGGTAACGTTTCGGCCAAGACAGGTGCCCCGGCTCGAAACTGTCATCCTGAGCGGGCAGCGCGAAGGATCTCGTGTCGGCACAAGGAGATGGTTCCTTCGGTCGCAGTGCTCCCTCAGGACCGCTCTCGCTCCGCTCAAGCTCCATCGTAAGAGGATGACAGTTTCCGGGTTCCATCACCTGGGCCGGCCGAAACCTGACCTAGCCGGTAGGGCCGGGTGGCTTGGCGCCGGAAGTGAGGGTGCGGAGGTGGTGGTTGAGGGCGTCCTCTCCGCCGTAGCCGATAAGGAATGACACCATGTTGCCTTCCTCGTCCAGGAACACCACCGTGGGCACCGGGCTGACGTCGTATTGGTCGAGAAGCGACTCGTTCTTCGGATCGTCCACGTCCACCGAGACAAACTCGACTTTATCGCCCCACTCGGTGCGCGCCTTGTCGATTGCCGCTTGCAGCTGCTTGCACGGCTCAGCCCAGGAAGCCGTAAAGGCCAGGAGCTTGACACGCACGAGGCCCGCCGGCGCTATGCGTCTGCCCCGGAAACGCGCTACCAGTTGCTTGGGCTGTGGTCTGAGTATGTCGGCAGGCAGTGAAAGCAGCTCTCGGTTTGCCTGGGCTGCGATCGGGGTCCCGCGCGCGTATCGCCAGGCCTTCGTCAGAGCCGTCCTTGCCTTCGTGTACTGTTTGGACTTCTTGTAGGCGATACCCAGCTCCAGCTGAACGGCGCCGTCCCGGGGAGCCGACTTGGCGGCCTTTTCGAGGACCCGGACGGCCTGGCTTACTTTGCCGCTCTGCAGGTTGGCCTTGCCCTCCTGCACTAGGCGCGCAGTCGCTGCCGGTGCACGCCCTGTTTGCCCGGCTGCAGGCAGGACCACGCACACCGCCAACGCTGCCAAACAGCTTATGACTTTCAGCTTCACTCTCCACTCCCTCGTATACTCTCCTATCCATAGTACGGCCTTACACGACCCTCACGACATTTCTGCAAAGGTAAGGATTCACTCAAGGACGTCTCCACAATGTCATTCTGAGCCGAGCAAGGCGAGGCGAAGAATCTCTGACCTACAGGCGCTGCTGTGGGAGATTCTTCGTCGCCCCTGCGGGGCTCCTCAGAATGACAGGCAAGGAATAGGGCTCCTGGGAATGACAGGCAAGGAATAGGGCTCCTCAGAATGACAGGCAAGAAATGGGGCTCCTGGGAGTGACAGGCGGGGAATGCTCAGCACTGAACACTTACCTGCAAATCGGTTATTCTCTGTACTTCATAGTCCCTCGTTGGTGCGGAGCTGAGGATTCATGACGGACGTTGTGATTGTAGAGTCGGTTCGGACACCGTTCGGCAAGAAGAACGGTTCGCTGAAGGATGTGCGTCCTGATGATCTGCTGGCGCTAGTGCTGGCGGATCTTATCCGGAGGGCGGGGGTCGACGCCGCTGCTGTGGAGGATGTCATTGTTGGGTGCGTTACCCAGATCGAGGAGCAAGGGTGGAACGTTGCGCGTCTGGCTTCGTTGATTGCCGGTTTGCCTGTCACGGTGCCGGCTACCTCGGTAAACAGGATGTGCGGGTCCGGGCAGCAGAGTGCGCATTTCGGTGCGCAGGCGATACTTGCAGGAGACATGGACATCGTCGTGGCGGCAGGTGTGGAGTCCATGAGCAGGGTTAAGATGGGCTCCGACGGCAAGGACTTCAGCCCGCTGTTGACCAAGCGGTTCGAGCTGGTATGGCAGGGCCATTCTGCCGAGATGATGGCAGCAAAATGGGGGCTGACGCGACAGGAACTGGATGAGTTCTCTTTCGAGAGCCATCAGCGTGCGCTCAATGCAATGCGCTCCGGGTTCTTCCGGAAAGAGGTGCTGCCGGTGGCGGTCACCACCGATGGTGGCGAGAGTCGGATGTTCGACACCGACGAGGGCCCGCGTGCGGACACGTCGCTGGCCAGGCTGGCCGAGCTCCAGCCGGCATTCAAGCAGGACGGTGTCGTGACAGCGGGCAACTCCAGTCAAATCAGCGACGGGGCAGCGGCGCTTCTGCTTATGTCTTCCAGCAAAGCACAGGAGCTGGGGTTAAGGCCGAGGGCACGTCTGGTGGCAAGAACGGTTGTTGGCAGCGATCCGGTGCTCATGCTGGATGGTGTCATCCCTGCTACGCGCAAGGCCCTTTCTCGTGCAGGGCTTTCCGTGCGCGACATCGATGTTTTCGAAATAAACGAGGCTTTTGCTTCTGTGGTCCTGGCATGGGCCAAAGAGATCGGGCCTGACATGGGGCGGGTCAATCCCAACGGCGGCGCTATTGCCCTCGGGCACCCGCTGGGGGCGACCGGGTGTCGTCTCATGGGCACGCTGGTCAACGAGCTGGAACGCACAGGCGGGCGCTTCGGGCTGCAGACGATGTGCATCGGACATGGCATGGCCACCGCCACCATCATCG
>DATNRD010000022.1:0-4630 GCA_036703665.1 Candidatus Obscuribacterales bacterium | reverse complement strand
GGGAGCGTCAGGCGGCCATCAAGGAAGCCGCCGAGCTGCGCGGGCAGGTGGAAGCGCTCAAGTCGCAGAACGCGGAGCTGCTGGCGAGGTTACCGGAGCCGAAGAAAGGCAAGTAATCCGCTGCTAGTAGGCTGGCACGAGCGCCGCCGAGCTGGCCGCGAGGCGGAAGCCGGTCCCGAGAGCGAAGCGGAGGCGAGAGCGGAGCGGAGGAAAGATAAAGAGGGACCTCACAAATCCCCGAATGCGCCATGCAGTGAGGCTTTTGGGCAACACAAATTTATCTGGACGCTCCCACAAATGGCTATACTCGTCATAGGGTGGGCTTTATGGGTAACACAACGCCTTTGCCCTGGGCGCCGGCGGCCACCGTAAAAACCTAACGGCCGTGCGTTATTTGGGGATTTTGCGGATCTTTTGAGGCCACTCGAAGGCAAGTTGACACTGTAAAAACATCCACAGAGTGGGCATTTTGGGAAAACGGTGGCCGCTCTTCATCCTGCATTACTGCGCGCAGCGGCGGAGGCGTTGCCTAAGCTGGCTGCTTAACCGAGCAGTCTAACGGGTTCCTGGTCGCGGCGCAAGAGCACAAACGCCGGAACTAGAAAGAACCAGATGAAGAAACAACGCTCCAAGCCCGCCGAACTGGTGTCAGTCGGCGTCGCCCTCGATGGTCTGGACGAGCTGTTTACGCAGCGGGTTGGCCCAACGGAATACGATGGTGTTTGGGCTGCTGAACCACAGTTGTACTTACTGCCCTTCTGTGTTCCGCAGGACAGACTTGCTGAGCGCCTAAGACAGATAAGAGTCTCGGAAACGGTCCACGTAAACGGACACATCAAACACCGGTCATTTCGTGTGAATCCCGATCCTGACCTGGGCTTGCCGGGGACATTCGACCTGGACGTGATGACCGGTATCTACCGCCTAGCTGATGAGCAAATGGCAATAGGCGGCGTTCCCGAATACATCGAGCTAGGTAGCTTCAAGTCGTTTCTCGCTCTGATTGGTAAACCATACTCCGGCCGCTACGCCAACATGGTGAAAGAATCGCTCAGGAGGCTGATGGCGACAGTCTGTATTTCAGAAGGCTTCTTTTACAGCAAACCGCGTGACCTGTACATCGTTGAGAGCTTTACTTTCATCAGCAGCGTAGAGATCGCAGGGGAAACCGATTTCAACGGAAATAGGTTCGAGCGAACACGTGTCAAATTGCATGAATTCATCCGCGAGAACCTGGATGCAAACTTCCGCACACTAATCGACTTTGGCTATTTGCGGCAACTTCGCACCGATATTGCCAAGACGCTATCGCTCAACCTTGCTTATCGAATGTTCAAGAATAAACAAAGCGAGTGGATCGCTGATTATATGTGGCTGGCTGAGCGGCTCGCAGTGAAGGTCCACGCAGAACCGAAACGAGCGAAAGAACAATTCAAGCCAGCTCTAGTGGAGCTGAAAGCTAGCGGCTTCATCGACGAGTTTGAATGGCTCGACAGAAAGAAGATTCGCTTCGTTGCAGGACCTGGGCTCTTGGAGATGCATAAGCGGCGAGTAGAGGCAAAAGACTCCTGGTTGGCTTTTCAACAGAAAGGGGGCGTGCGGAGCAGTTGATTATCAACTTTCCAGCACGAACTGCTCCGGAGCAAGCCCGCCAGGAAGCAGTCGACCCGTTGGCAGCGATCTGTGCCGAATTTGCTGTGCAGGGTTGGAAGGCTGTTGCATCAAAAGCCGTAGCACGCGGATTGACCGCTGAAACAATCAAAGTAGAAGCTTCGAGACGGGGACACAGACTCCCCCTTGATTAGCTGGACATTCGACCGGCCAAAGCTGGACATTCATAACCGCGTGGCGTTGCGGTTATCGGCGGGAGCCGAAGAGTTGGGCTTCCAGGCGGCTGCGGAATTCGCCGCTGCGGAGCTTCGAAAATACCGAGGGCACGAAGGTCATAAGGTCACCAGCCACGGTGCCGTCTTCGCCGAGTTCGTCGGCTGCGAAGTCACCCGCGGCACCGTGGATGTAGGTCCCACACACTGCCGCGCTGAACGGATCGACCCCCTGCGCCAGCAAGGCGCCGATCACCCCCGACAGGACATCGCCGGCGCCTGCGGTTGCCATCCCGGAGTTGCCCGTGGGATTGATGAACACCTGGTCCCCGTTGGCAGTCACCGAGCGCGCCCCCTTGAGCACAACCGTACAACCAAAGGCAGCCGAAGCCTTCTTAGCCGCCGCTATTCGATTGTCCTGGATTTCGCCAGTACTGAGGCCGATCAGCCGGCTCAGCTCTTTCGGGTGCGGGGTGAGCACGAAGTGGGCAGCCTCCTTCGGCCAACAATCCCTGTTCTGCGAGATGGCATTCAGCCCATCTGCGTCAATCAAGCAGGGCTTGTCGATCTTGCCGACGAACTCTTGCACGAAGCGCACCGTATCCGCATCTTGCGACAGACCGGGGCCGAGGATGACCGCGTCCACCTTGGCGAGCTGGTCTACCAGAACCGGTATTGCATCGGGACTGATCGAGCCGGCAGCCGTCTCCGGCAGCGGGCGGCAGACCAGCTCCTGCGGCGGCAGATGCGACACCAGCGTCCTGGGCGTCGCCAGAATCGAGTAGCCGACCCCCGCCCGCAATGCGCTTTTGGCCGCCAGCACGGAGGCGCCGGTCATGCCCAGGCTGCCTGCCACCGTGAGCAGGTAGCCGAAGGTTCCTTTGTGCGATTCTGCCGGCCTGCCAGGCAAGCAAGCACGCACGAAGTTCGCCGTCGTCAACCACCAGCGGGCGCTGTCGCCAAGCGCAATCAGCTCCCCATCCAGAGCCGGCAGGCCGATGTCGACGACGCTTATGATTCCGGCATGGTCGGCACCGGGATAACAGAGCAGCCCAGCCTTGAGGTACCCGAATGTGACGGTGGCGGCAGCTTTCACGGCGCTTCCCATCACCTGTCCGGTATCGGAGTTGATCCCCGAAGGCAGATCAATCGCCAGTACCGCTTTGCCACTGCCATTGATGGCGTCGATCACGGCCCTGTACGCCCCTTCCACCGGGCGGTCCAGACCAGTGCCGAGCAGCGCGTCGACGACGACACCCGACTCGGCCAGCACCGCATGGACCGGGCCCAGGTCGGCGGGATCGATATACAGAACCGTAATCCCGAGCTTCTCGGCAATGGCCTTGTTGACTGCGCATTCTTCGCGCAGGCTGCCGGCAGCTTGAATCATGTACACGCTTACCGGGATGCCGTGCAAATGCAGGTAGCGAGCAACAACGAAACCGTCACCACCGTTGTTGCCGCGCCCGCAGAAAATCGATACGGGGCCGGGATTGTCCTCGAACAGCGCCAGGGCCACCTCGGCAGCAGACCGCCCGGCAAGTTCCATAAGAACCAGTCCCCACTGCCCGTGGCAGGACTGTATCCACCCCGCCTCCTGCGAGCGCTGCTGGGCCGTGGTCGGGATACGCGTGGGAACTCTCATCTCTGCCGCTCCTTTAGTAACGGATGCCCGGCCTCAGTGGCTCTCCTTAGATTGCGCCGCCGAACTCAGGTCGCTGGGCACCAGGACGCACCGTGCGAAGTGCCCGCGTGTCTTTTCTTCCAGAGGCGGAATGGCGGTGCGGCAACGCGGCTCCACCAGCGGGCAGCGGTCGGCAAAGCGGCAACCGGGCGGCAAATCGATCAAGCTGGGCGGCTGCCCCTCAATCGGCACCAGGCGTTGCGTGCCCGGCCGCGGCAGCGAATTGAGCAGGCCCACCGTATACGGGTGCTTGGGTCGCTGGAAGAGGTCCAGGACAGTGGCATATTCGACGATTGAACCGGCGTACATGACGGCCACAAAGTCGCACATCTCCGCCACGACGCCCAGATCGTGCGTGATAAGGAGAATGGACATCCCCTGCTCCTTCCGAATCCCTCGCAGGAGATCGAGAATCTGCGCCTGAACGGTAACATCCAGCGCCGTAGTCGGCTCGTCAGCAATGAGGAGATCCGGCTCGCACGACAGCGCCATGGCAATCATGACGCGCTGGCGCATGCCTCCCGAGAACTGGTGCGGGTAGTCATCGACGCGCGCAGCAGCCTGCGGAATGCGCACGCGGTCGAGAACCTCGACGGCCTTTTGACGAGCTTGCTTGCGCGTCACATCTTGATGCAACTCAATGGCTTCGATGATCTGCTCGCCGACCGTATAGACGGGGTTGAGCGAAGTCATGGGGTCCTGCGGAATGAGGGCAATCCGATCGCCGCGCACGTCACGCATTTTCGATTCCGGCAGGGTGAGAAGGTCGGTGCCGTCGAGGAGTATCTTCCCTTCGACCGTTCGCCCGGGCGCGGGCACCAGGCGCAGGATGGACAGCGCGGTAATCGACTTGCCGCAGCCCGATTCTCCCACCAGCCCTAGAACGGAGCCGCGCTCGAGGGCGAAGCTGACGTCCGAAACGGCCCTTACCAGCCCGGACTCGGTGTCGAAAACTGTAGACAGGTGTTCTATCGCAAGCAGGGTCATAAGAAGACCGGGCGGGGCGGCTTTGCATCGCCACAGCCGGAGGTGCCGGCATGGAGTCATGATGCCAGATATGAAAGTCTCGGTCAAACAGGTGACCCGAGGGTGCCGCAGATGATTAAATAGACTACGGGAGGAG
>DATNRD010000021.1:0-4914 GCA_036703665.1 Candidatus Obscuribacterales bacterium | reverse complement strand
GACAGCTTGCCAACACGATCAGGGACCGCATTCAACAGGTGCTCGAGGAGCGCAAGAGCAGCATCTATCGCCAGCAGCTCCAGGCGAAGCTGGCCGCTGAGCACATCGACGTGACCCTGCCCGGGACAGGACAGCGTCTGGGACACATCCACCCGCTTACGCTCATCACCCAGGAAATCATCACCATCTTTTATGGAATGGGGTTTGAGGTGAAGGAAGGGCCGGAGATTGAAACCGAGTACTACAACTTCGACGCCCTCAACACCCCGCCAGATCACCCGGCTCGCGACGAGCAGGACACCTTCTACACCAACCTGGGAGCGGCTTCGCTTCTGCGCAGCCAGACCTCCACGGTGCAGATCCGGGTGATGGAAAAGCAGAAGCCTCCACTGCGCATCATCTCTCCCGGGCGAGTCTACCGGAACGAGGAGATCAACGCGCGCAAGTACCCGCTCTTTCATCAGGTCGAGGGACTGCTGGTCGACCGCGGTGTCACCTTCGGGCAGCTGAAGGGTACACTCAACGAGTTCATCCGCCTTTTGTTCGGCAAGCCGCTCAGGACACGCTTGCGTCCAGATTTCTTCCCCTTTACCGAGCCGAGCGCCGAGCTCGACAGCCAGTGCCCCTTTTGCATGGGCGCCGGCTGCCGCACCTGCGGGCAGCGCGGCTGGCTGGAGCTGCTCGGCTGCGGGATGGTCGATCCAAACGTGCTTTCCGGCGTCGGCATAGATCCCGAGCAATGGAGCGGCTTTGCCTTCGGCATGGGCATTGAGCGGCTGGCCATGCTCAAGTATGGCGTCAACGACATAAGACATTTCTACTCCAGCGATCTGCGTTTTCTCGAGCAATTTTGAGTCTGGCTCAGGCACCTCTCATAGGAATTTGGAACCGTGCGACTCTCGTTCAACTGGCTGTCCGATTTCGTCGACCTGAGCGGCCTCACCCCGCAGGATGTAGCCGAGAGGCTGACCATGTGCGCCTTCGAGGTGGAAGAAGTGCGCAAGGTCGGCTCGGAAATTGAAGGTCCGGTGGTAGCCGGTGAAATAGTCGAGATCAATCCGCATCCCAACGCCGACAAGATCCGTCTGACCAGGGTCAAGGTAAGCCAGGACGCCGAGCTTGTCGACATCGTCTGCGGCGCCGACAACATCATCGTCGGCCAGCGGGTACCGGTGGCCCTGCCTGGTGCTCGCATGATCAACAGGCACGACGGCAGCCCCTTGCCGATTAAGGAAACGAAAATCCGCGGCGCGGTCTCGCGCGGCATGCTCTGCTCCGCCCCGGAGCTGGGCATCACTGGCAAGGATAGCGAGGGCATCCTCATACTCTCGGGGATGCCCGAGTTGGGCACTGACGTAAAGGCACTGCTGGAACTCAAGCCCGACTGGATTCTGCATGTCGAGCCCCGCTCCAACCGTCCGGATGCTCTGTCCGTGCTCGGACTGGCGCGGGAAGTAGCAGCACTCTTCGGCCGTCCGCTCCGGGAGCCGGAATGGCAACTGCCGCCGGAAGACAAAACCAGCATGGAAGTCCGGGTGGAGATCGAAGACCCTGACGATTGCCCGTTTTTTACCATCCGGGTTCTGGAAGGGCTGCGCATCGAGCCGGCGCCGCTCAAGATCGTGCGCAGGCTGGAAGCCATCGGCGTGCGCCCGGTCAGCAACGTGGTGGACATCACCAATTACGTCCTGCACGAAATGGGACAGCCGCTGCACGCATACGATCTTGCCCACGTCAGGGGTCCACTTTTGAAAGTTCGCCGGGCCCGGGCAGGCGAGCGCCTGATTACCATCGACGGCAGGGAGCGGGAGCTGACCGAGGAAGTGCTGGCCATAGCCGACGCCGGCGGCGTCGTCGGCGTCGCGGGCATCATGGGCGGCAAGGGCAGCGAGGTCAGTGCGGAAACCACTTTCGTGGCCGTGGAAGCCGCCTCTTTCGCCTCCGCGCAGGTGCGGCGGGGCAGCCGTTTGCTGGGGTTGTCGAGCGACAGCAGCCTCAGGTTCGAGCGCGGGGTGGATTTAGCGGCCGTACGCAAGGCCTCGGACCGCGCCTCGTTCCTTATCCTGCAGAGTTGCGGCGGCTACCTGGGCAAGCTTACCTTTGCCGGCTCGGACAGGACAAAACCTGTCTCGGTCAGCTTGAGGCTCGAGGAGCTCACCCGCCTGCTGGAGGTGAGGCTGGACGGGCAGCAGGTGGCCGGCCTGGTTTCGCCTCTGGGCTTCCAGGCGACTGCCGTGACATCCGAGGCAGTCGAAGTCTTAGTACCCAGCTTTCGGCAGCGAGACGTGACGCGCGAGATTGATCTTGTCGAAGAAGTTTGCCGGCTCTGGGGCTATGACCGTATTCCCGCCTCGATGCCCCGATCCACTGCGGCTCCGGCGCCCCTGGAGCCCACCGAGCAGAAGGTGCGCGAGGCTCTGGCTGCCTGCGGGCTGAGTGAGACCTGGATAAGCAGCCTGGTCGGTCCGCAAGACCTCGAGCAGGGCACGGACGGACAATCCGGCCAGGCAAGCAGCGTGCGGGTGTTGAACCCGCTGTCGGAAGACCATCAGGTCCTGCGCCAGAGCCTCATTCCGGGACTCGTCCGGGCGGTTGCCTACAACCAGGACCGCGGACGCAGGGACGTCTGGCTGTTCGAAATCGGCCGGGTTTACCGGCGCCGCGGCCTAAGTACAGCAAAAGATCCTGGCGCAGTGGAGGAAAGGCGGATCGCCGGGGTAATCTGCGGAGACAGGCTCCGGTCCATCTGGCAAGAAGGTCCGGCTGGCGGAACCAAGCAGGATCAGGCACAGGGATTCTTCCGCGCCAAAGGCGTGGTCGAGGCTCTCCTGGAAAGGCTGAACTACCGGCTGGACAGCATCGAGTTCCGGCGCGCCGAGCACGCTCCTGCCTGGCTCCACCCGAGACGGTCTGCCTGCGTGTCCACGGCATCGGTAAGCCTCGGCTGGCTCGGCGAGCTGCATCCTGCTGTGGCCGACGCAGCCGGGTTGCGTGATGTCGTTAACCTCTTCGAGCTGGATCTGGAAGCCTTGCAGGCTCACGCTACCGCGCCGCAGTTCCAGGAGATCTTCTCCACCCCCGCCGTCACGCGCGATCTGACAGCCGACGTGCCCGACAGCGTCGAGCAGGGCGAAGCCGCCAGCGTCATCCGCGCCGCGGCCGGACTTTACTTGACGAGCCTGGAGATGGTCGGCATCTATCGGCTGAAAGAGGGGGTCAAGAGCCTGACCTACCGCCTCACCTTCCAGCACCCCGAGCACACGCTCACCAACGAGGAGGTGGAAGAGCACCTCCTGTCAGTCAGGGATGCGCTCAAAGCCCAGTTATCAGCCAGTTTCCGGTTATAAACCCCTCATCTTGAAAACGCCCCCGGGGCAACCGCCGGAGATGCCCGTTGCCTGCCGCCGGCGGGCTCCGCCTGGCGACGGGCGGAACGTCGTCCGGGAGGCGGCGTGTGCAGCAGGCGGGTATATTGAGAAGGGAACACGCCCTTAATTATGGAAGCCTATCAGGATGTACGTCCTTACCCTTAACCCGAACAAACTGCTCTTTTGCCTGGCCTTAATTGCTGGACTGGTTGCCACACTGTATTTTCCCCCGATGTTCTCCGACAAGGTCGTGGAGGTGCCGCTGGTCGCTCTCTACCTGGGAGAGGTGGGACTGGCGCTGCTTGCGGCGTTGCTGTTCTACGAGAACGCCACCATATCGCAAGTGGTTCAACTGGCGGGATGGGTGTTGGGCTTTTCCATGGCTTTCGGAGCCGCGGGCAATTTCACGGGGCGTTCTACCCAGCTTCTGCCTGACTCCTTCGTGCTCATGAACTGGGTGCAGCTGGCCGCCATGAACGCCTCCGGGATGCTGTCGACGCTCTGCCTCTTCCGCATCGAGCCGCTCTTCGGCGTAAAACCCCAGAAAGCAGGGCGTGCCAAGCAGGCACCGGCCGAGACGCCAGAGCCGCCGGCGGAGATGCAGCCAGCAGCTCCGAAAACGCCGACGGTGGCCGATGACTTCAGCCCGCCGCAGGAGCCAAAAGCACAGCCGGCCGCCTCGTCCACGCCGGCAACCCAGCCTCAGGAGTCGGTCAAGGAAATTCTCGATGGCCTCGACATCTCGCGCATCAACCGGCTCGAGCGATCGCTTCGCCCACAGGAGTTGTCCCTGGAAAGCCTCTTCAAGGAAGAAAGCCAGGCAGCTGAGAAGGTGCGCGGGGGACCGGGCACACCGGTTGTGCCCCCGCGGGCAGAGTCCGCTGCCGATGAAGCTCCTGTTGCCGGGCAGGCCGAGGAAGAATCAGTGATTATAGCCATGCCCGCCGTCGAGTCCGGGGCTGCGCTTATCACACAGACGGAGCCGTCTGCCGCGGTGGAATGGCCGCCGTCAGGAGAGGCGACGGAGGAACTGGCCGCCCCCGCGCCTGACAGAGGGGCACCGCCTGTGGAGGCGGCGGAGGTCGTGGTTATGCCACCGCCTGAGATGGCGGGTACCTCAGCGGATGCGGTCGAGGTCGAGCAGCCAGCAGTGCTTGCCTGCCCGGAGGAACCTTCCGTTTTGCCGGCCGAGCCGGCGACCTTCGATGCCAGCCCGCCGTCGGAGGCGGCGGTCGAAGGGACTGACGGACAGGAAGCTGTGCCGCCCGGTCCGGTCACGGAGGCCGAACAGCAGGCTGGCGAGGAGGCTGTGGCGGTGCCTCTGCCCGAGCAGCCGCCCGCCGGGCAAACCAGGGCCCCGGTCGGTCCGTCCGCAGCCGCGCCGCCAGAGCAGGAGCAGGCTCGCCCGCTTCACAAAACCATGCGCAACATGCCCATTCCGGGAAGCGCTCCGGTAAAGGAACAGGCGCCGGCAGAGGCGGCACCGCTTGGGCAGAAGCCGGCGGCGCGCGAGGAATCGCTTGAAGAGCGCATCGTTCGTGAAGCC
>DATNRD010000020.1:0-3376 GCA_036703665.1 Candidatus Obscuribacterales bacterium | reverse complement strand
AGCCGTCCAATTGATCGTACAGGCCGGTGCTCTGGGCGCCGGTGGCGAGATCTTCGTGCTCGACATGGGGAATCCGGTCAAGATTCTCGATCTTGCCGAGGACCTCATCAAGTTATCCGGACTCCGGCCAGGGCAGGATATCGAGATCCAGTTCGTCGGTCTGCGCCCGGGCGAGAAGCTCCACGAGGAGCTTCTCACCGCCGAGGAGGGCTTGACCAAAACCAGGTACGAGAAAATACTGGTCGGGCAGCCGCAAGCAATCGACCATGCGCATCTGTCCCACCGCTTGCAGGTTTTGATCCAAGCCGCCGGCAAAGACGACGAGCAAACCATACGCAACTGCCTGAATGACCTGGTCGACGGCAGCCTGACGGAACAGACGGCCCCGCAGCAACGGTCCCAGTAAAGCCGGTCACGCCCATTCAGAAACCAGTCGACGGCGTTGAGATAGCCTGTCTGATCCGCCGTGAGCGCCTGCTTCCAGATGCCGCTCCCAGGAAGAAGCGGACAAATCGCAGCACCATTGCTGTTTAAGTGTACATGTTCAGTGAAGTGCGCAGGCGAATCCCCCGGGAGCTCAGGCGTCCCGCCTGCGCGAGCGGGCAGGTTGCCCGCGCCCCCAGGTTAAGTTAACGGTATTGGGCGTCCCACCGGCCCCGCGCGCGCTAGCGCGCTCAGTAGGCACGATGCGCGAAGCGCATCGGCTGTGCTGATCGCAGATGTCTAACGGCTGTCACTGAATATGTTCGTCTAAGTTACCTGGGAGGCGGTAAACGCCGCCTGTAAACAAGGCTGCTTTCAAGCGCAAGCATAACCGGCAAACGCTTTATCATGTATATTTGATCAATCGGCATATCACCAGGCACGAACAGAACATCGGATGGAAGCCTCAACGCTGGAAGCAAAAGAACAACATCTGGTCGATAGCCTGAGCGGGCTGGACAGCCTCATCGTGGCTTATTCCGGCGGAGTCGACAGCTCGTTGCTCGCCGCTTACGCCCGCAGGGTAATGGGTGACCGCGCCCGCATCGTCATTGCCGTATCCCCCAGCCTGGCTGCCGAAGAACTCGAGGCAGCGCGCGCGCAGGCGGAGAAGTTCGGCTGGGACCTGATCGAGATCCACACCGACGAGGTGAGCCGCGCCGAATACCAGCGCAACGATGAGCTCCGTTGTTACTACTGCAAGAGCGTTCTGTTTGACGAGCTGGGCAGGATGGCTACAGCTTGGGGAATCTCTGCCGTCGCCTACGGTGCCAACATGGACGACCTGCGCGATTTCCGCCCCGGACATAAAGCTGCGCGCCAGCACAAGGTACTGAGCCCGCTTCAGACAGCCGGCTTGACCAAAGACGAGATCCGTGCGCTGGCCAGAAAAGCCGGGCTCCCCTCCTGGGACAGGCCGCAGGCAGCCTGCCTCTCCTCCCGCTTCCCCACCTTCGTGCCTGTCACGGTCGAAAACCTGGCAAAGGTGGAAGGCGCCGAACGCTTCCTGCACGGGCTGGGGTTCCGTCAGGTGCGCGTGCGCCACCACGGGGACCTGGCGCGCATCGAGGTAGATAAAAAAGAGCTCCCGCGCCTGACAGCCGATCCAGCAATGCTGCGGTCGGTTGAACAGGAGCTGAAAAAGCTCGGTTACGCCCGGGTCGAGGTCGACCCGCAGGGCTACCGCCCGGGCTCGGCCAACGCAGTGTCCGTAGTTAGAGCCAGCCAGCAGCTGGCGGCCGTAGACCACGAGAACATATAGGGAATGGATCGAACAAAGTTGCAAGCGATATTGGCCGCCGTGGCCAGCGGAGAACTCTCCTGGCAGGATGCTTTCGACCAGCTCAAGGCACTGCCTTATGAGGAGCTGGGGTTCGCCAAGATCGACTCTCACCGGGCACTGCGTCAGGGATTTCCGGAGGTCATCTTCTGCCCCGGCAAGACTCCCGAACAAATTGCCAACATTGCCCGCCAGATGAAGGCAAGCCACCACCTCGCGCTTGCCACCAGAGCTGACGCCACGCAGGCGCAGTCGGTGCTGTCCGAGCTGGAAGGGGCGGTTTACGATCAGGCTTCGCGAATCATAATCGTCGGGACATTGCCTGATCCGGACGAAAGTCTGCCACCGGTGGCGGTAGTGTCGGCAGGAACTGCCGACCTTCCGATTGCTGAGGAAGCGGCAGTAGTCTTGACGGCGCACCGCATTCCCGTCAGACGTTTGTACGATGTAGGCGTGGCCGGCATACACCGGTTGTTCGACAACATGGACACCTTCAAGAAAGTTGCCGCGACCATCGTTGTAGCGGGCATGGACGGTGCCCTGCCGAGCGTAATCGGAGGGATCGTGGAGGGGCCGGTCATCGCCGTACCCACCTCCGTAGGATACGGGGCAAGCTTTCACGGTCTGGCGGCGCTGCTCACCATGCTGAACAGTTGCGCTGCCGGGCTGACTGTCGTCAATATAGACAACGGGTTCGGAGCAGCGATGGCTGCCGTGCGCATAGTTTCCGGCCTGTCCGAGCGTCCGAGGGAGGCTTCGCTGACACTCGAATTCAGCACATCCAACGGACGGCTGTAACATTTAGCAGCCTGTAGGCCCGGGCTGAATCGGTCAGGCTGCCTGTGATGCATCAGGATCTGGTGCCATGGGAGAGCCGGTGTCGCGAGATGCTTCCGGGAGCACGCCGCTCACGCAGGCGGGTGACCCTACCTCAGCGGCTGCCCGCATCTGGCCAGCCATGTGAGGCCGCGCCATACGCGGTTTTTTCAGGAAGCGAGTGAAAGCGAATTCACATACCCTCTGATGAATGTGGCTGCCTGATGGGTTAATCTATCAAAGGCAGTGTGCCCGCTTCCCGCATGAGAATCGTCCTTGTCACCAGAGCATTCCCTCCCGATACGGGCGAGGCCCCGTTTCCTGCCAGTTACGAACTGGCTCGGGGGCTGAAAGCCTGCGGCCATGAGTTGCTTGTCCTGACCTTCACGGACGGCGAGAGCCGGGAAGAGACGGTTGACGGCATCAGGGTCTGGCGCCAGAAATTCGATTTCCAGCACTATCGGTCCATGCAGCTGCCGCTGGCGTCTGCCCACTGCCTCGCGCAGGCACTGGACCTCTACACGGCTACAGAATCACTGGTTGGGGACTTCCACCCGGACGTCATCGAATCCCAGGAATTCAACGGGCTTGGTTTGTTCTGGGCCCTGGAGCGCAAGTATCCCTTTGTAGTGCGTTGCTACGGTCCCTTGTCGCATTTGCTTAAAGGGAGCCTGGTGGGCAGCTTCCCGCCAGTGGACGCCGAGCTTGTCAACATAATGGAAATCGCGCCGATTGGCGAGGCCGACGGGTTGATCACCATCTGCCAGGACATGGCTGCTCGCATGAGCGACTGGAGCG
>DATNRD010000019.1:0-2835 GCA_036703665.1 Candidatus Obscuribacterales bacterium | reverse complement strand
CCGGGCGCGTGCCGTCGCGAGTGACCATCTCTAACGACGGCGGCGCGGGCAACTTCACCATTCCCAACATCGATGGCGTAATTGACCGGCCCGTGACACTTTTCCCGCGCAACCAGACAGGACTCTTGAGTGTCTTTGCCGGCATAAACCGCCACGAACAGCTGGGGCACGACCACGTTTACGGGGACCTGGCTCGCTTCCCCAAAGAATTTCGCGAGAAGCTCGTGGGTGAGGCAGTCAGCAACGCCATGCGAGAGGCGCGCATCGCCGACGTAGACATCAACGTGCCGGGACTCGGAATGATAAAGAAGAGCGAGTTCTTCAAACGCATGCTTATTGCCCAGGCCAACGAAAACACGGCCGACATCGTGGGAACAGCCACAGGCGGTCCGGATACGGCGCTGTCGCTGGGGGTGCTCCTGCAGTCGCTCAGAAAGGGCGGGCAACTGGAGACGCGCAACGTGCTGGGCAGCCGCTTCG
The DNA here is from genome assembly GCA_036703665.1 of Candidatus Obscuribacterales bacterium. Taxonomy (GTDB): domain Bacteria; phylum Cyanobacteriota; class Vampirovibrionia; order Obscuribacterales; family Obscuribacteraceae; genus DATNRD01. The sequence goes on along the minus strand of DATNRD010000019.1, from coordinate 2,355 downwards.
AGGACTTCATCGAGCCGCACGGCTTTGATCGCTGGCGCATCAAGCTGGCGGCAGAAACCATGCGCCAGCTGGCCAACGGCGACAAGGACGTGATCAAAATGGCGGATGCCCTCGATGCCTACGCTGCCAAAGCAAGCCGGCCGGGATCCGATTACATCCTGGCCAGCACCGACCAGCCCGGACAGTCAGTTTCCCTACCGATGCGCGAGTGGGACGCCGTCATCCCGCACATTGTCAAAGCGCAGCTCGACACCAAGCTCGACGCCCTGGAAGGCAAGACCTTCCGCGCCATTCTTCCCGAGCTGCCGCCGATCGTAAAGAAGATTGATTTGCTGGCCACCCAGATGGCAGACAGCGTCGGCGCCGGCTCCGAGAAGCTGAGCGTGCCGTTCGACAAGTCCGAGTTCACCATCGGGCAGGTGTTCTCCGCCGGGCTGCTTGGCTGGTTGCGTTCCACCGCTCGCGGTGAGGACCCGGCCAGGGCGCTTGCTCTCATAAACAAGATTTCGGAAGGACTCCGTTTGCAGTACCGCGAGGGCAACCCGCACGTGGTGGCGCCGGCGCCGCCGGCTGTGGTGCATGCCGTCAGGGGTCCGGCTCCTGTCAGGATAGCGGCTGACTGGACCGGGCGCGTCATTGCCAAGCAGACCGACCTGCGCAATGCTTCCGCCCGCTATGCCACGCACATGGGCTCGGCCGCGACCTACCTGATGATGGAGGATGTCCTGCGGCACAATCGCCTCAAGCGCGAGTTAGGCATGGAAATGCGGTAGGCCAAGGGGCACTTCCAGGCGCGCCGGCATCCCAGAAACAGTTATCATGGGTGGTAAGTTTGAGGTCAGAAACTTGCCAGGAGTGTTTGCCATGCCGAGCGTGCTTGTCGGGTTTGCCGCGACGTTAGTAATCTTTTTTGCTGTCAGCGTCCTGCCCGTCCGGTCGCAAACGTGGGGATCGACCGGCCCGGGTGTCGATGCCCGCAAGGGGCAGAGCATGAGATGGTTGCAGCAGGGCATGCGCCTTCACCAGGGCGGCGACCTGAGCGGGGCGATCGAGTGCTACAAGAAGGCGCTCAGCACCGACCCGCGCAACAAGTGGACGCACTACTACATGGGGCTCGCCTACGAGCAGACCGGCAATCTCCAGGGCGCCCACATGCAGCTTAAGACGGCGCTCAACAACGACTACAACTTCATCGAGGCCCGCAACGAGCTGGGCATCGTCTTTCGCAAGATGGACGACATCGAGGGCGCGCAGCGCGAGTTTATGGAGTGCATAAAGATCAACCCGCGCTACCCCTTCCCTTATTACCATCTCGGCACCATCTTGCAGCAAAAGGGTGACTTGCCGCACGCTATTGACGCCTACGAAACGGCCTGCAGGCTAAAACCCGATTTCTGGGAGGCGCAACGCGACCTCGGCCTGGCAATATTCGAACGAGCGAAAACCGGTGAGGGCTCCAGCATGCAGGAAGCACTGGAGAAGCTGCAGATAGCCGCCAAGCTCGTCCCGGACAACCCGATGATCCAGTACCACATAGGCGAAATCTACGCCAACGACGGCAAGCTGGATGAGGCGGAAGCCGCCTTCCGCAAGACCTTGATGCTCGACCCGCGGCACGCGGCTGCTCATTGGGAGCTGGCCAGGTTGCGCTATTACCGGGGAGATCTCGACCGCTGCCTGACGGAAACCAGGGAGGCGCTCAAGATACAACCTACCTATACGGAATCGAGGAAATATCCCAAGGTCGACCCGGTGGTCATGAAAATCACCATCGCAGCTTGTCTGGAGACGAAGGGCAAGCTCATTGATGCGGTGGAAGCCTGGAAGGAAGTCGCGCAGATGGTGCAGCGCAACGAGTTTGCCCTGGTGAAGATAAACGAGCTGGAGACCTTCCTGCGCAAGGAAGCCAAGAAGAAGAGGAAAAAGCCGCTCACTTACGACCCTGAGGAGATTGACGCGCTTGTCGCCAAAGGCATCGGTCAGTATGAGGACGGCGACCTGGAGGGTGCCAAGGCCAGCTTCCAGCGTGCTATCGAGCTGAACCCGCAGAGCTTCGAGGCTCTGCAAAACCTGGGCGCCGTCCAGGAAGCGCAAGGCGATCTAAACAGTGCCATGGCGACCTTCCAGAAGGCGCTGGCCGTAAAGCCCACCTTCGATGGGGCCTACTACAACCTTGCCTATCTGCTGGAGAAGCTCAATCTACCGGCCGACGCTGGGCTCATGTACCAGAAGTTCCACGAGGTCGCCCCGACGCACAAGTATCCTTACGACCCGAAGCACATCGTGGCGTTGCAACAGGAAGACGCCAGACGGCGCGCCAAGGAAGAGGAGCGTAAGAGGCGGGGTTATTGACTT
>DATNRD010000018.1:0-19459 GCA_036703665.1 Candidatus Obscuribacterales bacterium | reverse complement strand
ACTATCGCCAGAGAGTGGAAGAAAAGTCTCTTGAAGTCAGCCGTAGTAGAAGAAGGGCGTCAGATGTTGCCCGACCTCAAGGAGGCAGATCTCGAGCGCGGCTCGTGCGGTATCAGAGCCCAGTTAGTATCGGCTGACGGCAAGCTGGTAGATGACCTCGCCGTGGAGGAAACGGCTCACAGCTTACACATCCTCAATGCCGTAAGCCCGGCGCTGACCTGTTCGTTACCTCTTGCAGATCATGTCGTCGTGCTGGCCGAGAAAAAGCTCTGACCGGCAACGGCGCATGCGTCCTTTTGATGCCAACGGACCGGCAAGATGAGAAGCGCCGGACTGCGCCGCCACAGGGCCGCCATGGTGAGACGGCAGCGGCAAGGCAACACCTGGTAGTCACCGCCCCGGATGGTGCTTTTGTAGGTAGCGTCTGGCTCCGGACGACAGGAGATCCTTGTGCATTCGCCAGGGGTCGCCAAAGAAATCTACAGCAATCTTTCCATCAATAAGATGCGTGCCAAGAAGCTCAATCCCTTTGTCGAGATCGTCAATGCCCTCCATCACGATGACCCTCTGTCCTTCCTTCCTTTCCTTCAGCAACTCGGAAAAGTATTGCCATGTGACCAGCCTCTCTCTCGGCATATGTCCGGCGCTCAGGATGACATGCAGCCCCTGCCAGTCAGAGGCAGACATCGACGATTTCCAGCCCGTGACGACTTCCTCGAGGCGCGCGAGTTGCGCGGAAACAGCCTCGTCGGCATTCTCCATCAATTCCCCGGACAGTCCGCGGGCAAACTGTCTCAGGCGCGCAGCGGACACGCTTCCGGACTGCCGCACGGCTGCAGCGAAGTCGACGGTGGCATCGATGATGCGATACTGGCGCTGGAGAAGCGACAAATCCAGATTGAGTGACGCCAGCGCTTTGCGTGACTGCGCCGCGTGCTTAAGCAGTTCCTCCAAATGCGCCATCGTTTCTTGACCGAGCTGCCGGTCGACGTGACCAACCAGGATTACATACGCCGCCAGCGCTATGTGATCGACCGTCTTTAGAATCGTGTACTTCGGCGGCACAATGTTCTCGGTGCGCTTCCCGGACGCGGTCACCAGCACCAGCTGCTCGCCGTTGCAATAGATAAGCGGGCTCACCCTGGCAACAAGCTCGCGCCTGGCGCGGTCGTATTGGCGACGGAAAGTGTCATTTGCTGCCTGCAGGGTCTCGTCACCCGCGCCCGCCGTATCGGCTCCCATTACGGGGACCGGTGTGAGTGCGGTCGCCACGAAGAGAAGGACCATGAACCATCTCAACCCGGCGGACATCATTTGGCTTTTTCTCCGCTCCTTTGCTGTGGTGTCTCGGGTTTGTTGAGAAACGCTCGTGCCTCGGCCGGCCAACCATCGCTCAAGCTCCTGCCCTTGCCGCTGGATATCGAATACATGACAACGTCCGCTATGCGGTGCCCATCGTCAACCTTGCCCGGCGGCCCGCAGAAAGTCAACTCGTCGTTGCTGCGCCAATCCGGCATAAAGGCGGCGCGTTTGTACGTTTCGGAGTCTAGCTCCCGAGCCTGGACCTCAGTGAGTTTGGCCGCCCCGACGTCCAGAACGTAGACTTCACCGCACTGGCAGACAACGGCGACCAAACGGCCGTCAGGGGAAACAGCGAAGAACTCTGCCTGATCGCCGAGCCAGTACCGGAACCGTTCGGCAACCAGCGGAATCGGACGAGCGTATTTCGGGTCGACGCAGAAGAGCATGCTCCTGTTGGACTGGGAATCCGGCGCAGCCGGCAACGATACCTCGGCACTGGAAAAAACGATGCGCCCATCTTTCAAGCAGCGCACTCGCGCATAAGGATCGAAGGCCGTCACGGCCAGCTCCTGCACGCCGCCTGGCTCCTTGAGCAAGCGATCGTACCCGTCGAAGATTGCTCTGCGCCTGAGACTACCCGAGACCATGCTGCCCGCCGACCCGACTTTCTCGATGTATGCAAGCGCTTTCCCATCGGCAGACCAATCAGGGAACCTTGCCACGCCACGCGCAACATTCACTGGGGCACCGCCGGCGGTGAGCAGCACCATCAATTGCACAACGCTGGTCCCTGTAGCATCCCTGCTTCCTTCGACAACTGCCACGGCTTTCCCGTTGCTGGAGGGGCGTATCTCCTTGACTGAAGCGGCTGTTCGGTAAAGAACACGCTCTAGCTGCGCGGCTCCCGCCGACATACGATAGAGCTGCACAACGTCGATTTTGACGGAGCTGTTCATAAACTCGGGCACTTTGTCGCCTATTTCTTTCTTCAGCGCGCCGTCATCGTAATCACGCAGGTAAACCATCACCGCATCGCTGAAGGTCATATCAATGTTCTTGAGTTTCTCTTCCTCCTCTTTGCTCCAGTGGTTCCAGTCACCCGTGTGAGCAAGCAAGATAGGGCGGAGCTTCCGGGCGCTCTCGGCAACCTGCTCTTGAACATCCCTGGGCAGGTACTGCGCAGCCGCTCCCCAGGTCTTCTCCTCTTCGTGCCGGCAAGCTACCACGTGCGACGAATCGGGCATCCAGCAGATTGGATAGGACTCCCCGAACAAGACCGGTGAGAGTTGCCCGTCTGCATCTGCCAGATGAACACCGTCGGAAGCAACCACGAGCGCAGCGCGACCGTCAGGCGACCACTTAACGCGAGAGCGCACATCCTTTTCCTCGCAGCCGCACAGAACACAGGCAGCGACAACCGCCAGCAGCCAGAGCCAGCTCCGCTCGAGATTCCTAAAAGGCAAGGTGGACAAACAATTGCTGTTGAGGTTCATGGTTGTTTCCTGGTTTGTCGATGTCATGAGCTCGCCTGCACGAGACGACGATGAGCAACGATGACAACTTCCTTACGACATGTAAAGTACCAAATTGTGACCGGATCACCGGCAGACGTTACAAAAACCGGCACGCACGCCCGTTTTGGCCCCGGTTCAGCCGCACGGACTTCACATTTTCCCAGGTTAAGAAAAACAGGCAATCTTCAGCAAGGTCATTTGTCAGGCGCGTATGTTCGTAAATGGAGTCGCAGAAAGTGGTTGTCGAATGAGTCCGGCGGCTTTGGCAGACCGTCCGCAGGTCTGTTAACAGCCGCTCCGGAAAGGCCTCAGCTGTATACGGAGGTGTGCGATGGATACGATACTTCAGCGTCGGTCACTGGCTAAGCGCCTGAGCTTAGCGGCAACAGCCGTTCTTGTGTTGTCCGGGAGCGCCGGCGCCCAGGCGCCCATTCCGCTCCAGGGTTCACCGACCCAGCCGGAGAGCAAGGATGTCTTGACGGGACAGGTGCGCGCCCATGTGATTCCTCCCGACCAGCTTCTTTCCCAGGGCAAATATGCCGACGCCGAGGAGATGTACCGGCAAATCCTCATTAACGACCCGCAGAACCTGGCCGCAACAGTCGGTTTGGGCATGGCTCTGGCAAAGCAATTCAAGCTCGACGGCGCAGACGACATGTTCGACCGCGTGCTGGCCGCGGATCCCAACAATGCCCTTGCGCACGCAGGGAAAGCGACCGTTGCCTTGAACCGCTTGCAGTCTTCCTCCGGAACCATTCGTGCTCAGCGCGACTCGATCCTCAAGTACGCGGAAGACGAAGCGCGGCGCGCCGTCAGTCTCGCCCCAGCCAATGCCGAGTGCCACTTCTCGCTGGCCAGCGTCCTCAGGGAGCAGGGCCGCATTGACGAGGCCGCCGTCGAGTTCCGCAATGCCACCAGCCTCGATCCGAATCACTCCTACGCTTACTCCGGGCTGGGCAGAATCAAGTTGGATCAGGGCAGCGTAGCGGAGGCAGCCGAGCATTTCAAGCGGGCAATCGACTTGAACTCGGGCAATTCCACGGCGCACTACGGCCTCGGCATGGCTTATTTGCAGCAGGGAATGATCGACGCAGCTATCAAGGAGCTGAACACGTCTCTCTACCAGTTCCCCAACAGCGCCCCGGTCAGAATGGCGCTCGGTGAGGCCTATCAAAAGCAAGGCAACGAGGCCGCCGCCCTCAAGGAATACCAGCTGGCTATTCTCATCAAGCCGGAGACTCCGGAGCCATACCTGCGGATGGCCGACATCCGCGAAGGCCGCGGAGATCTCGAGCTGGCTCTGGCCGACTTGCGGTCCGGCCTGGCGCAGCTGCCCTACAACGTTGACCTGCGCATGAGAATTGCCGACGACCTGCTCAAGCTGGAGAAAGCCGACGACGCCATCAAGAACTATAAGACAATCTTGAGCATGAGCCCCAACAACGCCGCCGCCGTCAAGGGCCTGAGCCAGGCTCTCTACATGAAGGCTCAGAAGGCGGCAGCCGGAGCGCTGCTCGCTTCCAACGACTACGAGTCGGCTCTCAAGACTCTGGACGAAGCCATGAAGCTTAACCCGGATGATATGGAGTTGCGCCTGGCGCAATTCAAGCTGCAGTCCCTGGCCGGTGCGCCCAAGCAGGATCTTTCCAAGATAGGCGAGCCGAAAAATGACGGTGAACGCATGGCCTACGCCGAGGCTCTCATGTCGCAGGGCGATTTCCAGAAGGCTACTGCCATGGTCACCGACGTGGTAAGCAGGGTGAACGATGCCAAGCAGGCGCTCGCGGTTGCCGATATGTCCGTCATGATCGACGACCTCGACAACGCCGAGGCTGCGTACAGCAAGGCGCAGTCGCTGGGCGGATCGCCGGATCGTGTGCAGCGCGGCTTGGCTCAGGTAGCGAAGTTGCGGCAGCAAGCGCTCGACGACGTGAAGGTGGGCGACGAGCTCTCCAAGAAAAAGCAGTTCGACGGCGCTGCCGAACGCTATCGCGATGCCATCTCGATCAATCCGCGGCTACCGGATGCCCGTCTAGGACTGGCGAAGGCGCTGGAGAAGATGCCGAAGCCGACTGCCGCGATGCTCAACGAAAGCGCGCAGCAGTACCGAAACTACGTGGTGCTGAAGACAGATCTGCCCGAGAAGGACAAGCAAAAGCTCCTCACGCAGGCGGACAAACTCAGCAACCGCGCCGCCAAGCTCGCCCAGAAACGCAACGGCCGCACCTAGTGCGGTCGCGGACGGGGCGCGCCCGTACGAAACACGTTCATAAAGAGTGATGTCTTTACGAAGTGTGTAGGGGTCGACCCCCTCGACCCGTTGGCGCGTTGCAAGCGCTACCCGCGCACACGGCGGGGCGCGCCCCTACAGACTCCGTTGATAAGGAGGACCGTCTTGACGAAGTGCGTAGGGGTCGACCCCGCTCCACCCGTTGGCGCGCTGCAAGCGCTACCCGGGCGCCTTCCTGAGACACGCTTTCCTGTCATTCCGAGCGCGGCGAGGAATCTCGGCCCGCGTTCCTATTCGCCTTTGGATTTGATCACGCAAATGGCTGTCGGGCGTTTGACGCGCAAGACTAGCGACTCGTAAACCCGGAAACGATAGTTCATGTCGCTTGGCCCGAGATAGGCAATCTGCAAGTCCTCCGCCACGGCGATGTCGAAGTTTTGCGCGCCGGTCGAAATAACCGCGGCTGTCCCTTCCGGAATCTGAGGGCTCCAGTGCACACCGTCCCCGCAGACCTTGTTAACCTGCTCGAGCTCCAACACAGGCGACTCTCGCACGGGCTTCAGAAGCGTTTCGTACATGTCGACAGAAGTAACCAGCGCATAGGGGAAGTGGTGGTTGGCTTCAAGAAGCTTGGAGATCGCCGCGTAAACGTCCTTGACGGGAGCACCGGCCTTCTTCCAGTCGCCTCCATCCACCTTGAGAGACCCCTTGGCGTTCAAAAGCCCGCTAATCCCCAGCTCCTGGGAGCCGTTGAACAGCAAGTTGTCCTCGGCATGTCCCACCTGATGCGCGGCCCGGACGGCATTGTTGACATCGAGCGGGGCTTTCATGTCCTGGCTCCATGTGACGTCGCGCCAGTGCAGGAGAAAGTCTTTATAGATGAGAGGAACGCGAATGTACGTCTCCGTCTCGTGCGTACGTATAGGCCGCGCATCCGGCTTGCCTTCGAGGTCGATCTCGGCCGGCTCGTCCTTGCCGATGAACTCCAGCGGCACAGACTCCACGCCCGCGCCGAGCGGTCCGAACAAGGCAATCAGCCGGCGCGCCACCACGGTACGGCGAACCTCCTGAACGGCCTCCCTCAACATGCGCTCAGCCTGCTCCTGAGTGAGCGGCAGCTCAGTCAATCTCTGGTGACTCTTCCACACAGTCAGCCTCCTTGTTGCCACATCGGACCTACAGTCCAGCCGCGGGTTTCCGGAGCAGTCTTTATCTCCGGCGCCGGGAGATCGGACTGCCAGACCTGGTGCTCCTCGAGGAAATGTCCCAGCAGCTCCTGCTTGAGATCGACAGGCATCGACTCGTCCTTGATGATTTTCTGAATGAAGAAGCTGTGATCAATCAGCTTCTGGATGAGCGGTGACGGCTCGGAGTTTTGCAGCTCTTGCAGCCTTGCGGTATTCTCCTTTTCCTCGAACAGGATGTGATCCATCATACGGCTCATGAAGTCTTGCGAAAGATCTTGCTGCCCCAGGACACGAAGGATTGTGTCCGTGTGGTCGGTAATGTTGTGGAGAATATCGGCGAGCGATGTCACGATGTCATTATCGGCTGGGAACTTACCCCTCCAATTCTACCCGCTTGCCTTCCTGAAGGTGGGGACACGCCAGGCACTCATGAAGACGTTTCAAGATCGAGGTTGACGATCGGGAAGGTGTATTGTGAAGCCACGCTGAGTCGATCGTCGCTAATCTTGGCACCCATCAAAAAGACGGGGGCTGGGACTTTGACCGTGGTTCGCGTGGTTACCGTCACGTGCGGCTGGCCTGTGGCGGGATCGGTCTCGTACGTGAAGGTTGATTCGTCGATGGTCGGCTGGTCGATTACGTTGCTCAGAAAATCGTGCATGTCGGTGGCGGCCTTGGCCAGGTTGAGAGCTTGACTTTTGTCGGCTCCCTGAGCAGCTGCGCGAGCGGCATCGCGACAGGCGCGATCGTTGACGCCGTAAGCCACCATCACCAGGCAGCTGTCCACGGCAAAAATCGTCATGGCCGTAATTATTCCCACAGCAACCGTCAGCTCGACGAAGCTGCTGCCAGAGCCCCGGCGCGCCTGGGAACGCCGCTTGGCGGAATGTTGCACGTTTGAAATGTACCGAACTGACTTCATGATCGCATCTCCTTACTTCACTAGCTGGGTCAAATGACGGGCTACCTCTTCGAAAGCCCTTCTCAGGTCTGCCTCATCGGTTACCTGGAAGAATTTGGCACCGTTGCCGGAAAGGGCAGCGATGCCATCGCTGCCGGCGGCGTCAGTCAAAATCGCCTCCTGTCCGGACTTGACTTCCTCATTCTGCGAAAGCCCGATTGTAAATATGGGAATGCCTTCTTCATTAGCTCGGCGCGCGGCATCACGAGCCAGTGTGGAACCCTCGTCAGGGCTGCCGGGTCCAGTCGGCTGCCCATCAGTGAAGAGGACGATCGCTTTTTTGGCGCTTTTCCTGCCCCTGTCCTTGAGTTCGGTGATCGCTTGATCCAGCGCGCTGGAAATGTAGGTCGATCCAAACGCTACCGTCAGATCCGTCTTCTCCTTCACCAGATCGCTGTTGCTGGTTGATGCCGTGGGATCCAGCGAGATCAACGGAAGCGGGCAATTGACGGTGCCTCCCGATGGGTAATTGGCCGACACTGCCTCCTCTTCCACCGTGCTGTCAGCGCTCGAGCCGATCCCGGCCCCGAACCCAACCAGGCTGAAGTGGGCCACCGTGTTTTTGTTCATTACATCGCAGAAGTTGCCGATTGCCTCCTGCGCGCTGTAAATGGGCTGCAGCAATGGCTTCGCCAGGGCCTCATACTTGGCCTTGTAGCCGGACTTCGGCGTCACCAGCCCATCGAGCGCAGTCTTGGCACCGCTGCTTTCGAAGACCGCTTCGTTCTCCAGATTTCCTCTGGCGGCTTCCACCACCGTCCCTATGTTGGGAAACGCATAGCCGTCATCTGTAGTCACGCCGGCGAAGGTAGCTTGCCCGTCGAGGTTGACGATAAGATCGGTGAATGTGGCAGCGTCGCCTGTGCTGGCAGTACCGGGTGGGTAATTGCCGGGATGGTCGTTAGGTCCTCCCCGGAGGTCGGGGCTGAACGTCAATGGATACTGGTTGTCGCTGTCTGAGGCACGGCTCAATCGCTGCGGATAGAAGGCGTTGACCGCCGTCCCCAGCGGATCGGAATCCAGGATTTCGTAAAGCTCACCTTCGGCAGGCCCGCGCGCGTTCTGCGCGATTTCGTATTTGATCTTGCCCTCCGTGGCGTCCCATACGCGTTTGACAAAAGTCACCTTGGTGCTGTCGTCAATCGATCCGGAAAGATCCGAGCATATCACCACATCGAGAACGGGAACGCCCCCCTGAGACAATGCCGAGATCGGCACGGAAACGGTGGCGTTGCCGAGGATGATCTTGACAAACATCGGTTGGTAACCATATGTGGCCTTCACCTCCAACACCCGGCCGTTCGCGGAGCTGGCACTGACCGGCTGGTAATTGTTGTTGGGATCCAGCCACGTGTAGGTGAGCGTCGTCTCGCCTGCCGCCGGCGTACCGGAGCCCTGACGGGCATTCGAGAGGCTGGAGCCCATCACGAGGTTTTGCCTGAATATCTCATCGGCCGCCTCGATTGATTTGTTGTGCGCATCGAGCGGGCTCGTCAGATCGGAGCTGGCCAGAGTCGTGGCGCCGGCAAGGGCGGCTGCGTCGGTGGCGGCTCTGAGCTGGTCGCGGGCAATGACTACCCTTCCCATCTCAAATGCGAATATCCCGAGAGTTCCGATTATCAGCGCGCCGATAATCGCTCCCAGTGGCGCAAAAACTTGTCCTCGCTGCTTGCGACGATGCGTGGCGTTCATATGAGCATTACCCTCCCAAGTAAATGGAATCAACGATGCAGGTCTGTGGCGATGTGAAGAACACGCGCTACTGGCGGAGTCCCTGCGCGTTCTCGAACATCTCCAAACCGACTTTTGTCAACGTCAAGGGCTTGGTCAGCCCCGGCACGTCTCCCAGAACCGGGAGGTTGTACGTGAGCAGGGGCTGTACCTCTCCGCTGACTTCTACTTGGGCCGAGTAGACGTATTTGGATGTATCTATAATGTCGCTCTCACCGAGCTTGGTCGTGCGAACCTCCACAGTGGACGAAGGATTCGACGAGTCTTTGATGGCAATCTTGGTCACTATGCTGGTGACGGTGATGCCGCTGAACTTGCTGGCTGTTTCGCTGGCGGCTGTCTCGGCCAGTTGTATGGCAGACGGCTTGCCGTCCTCCCCGGGCGCCTCGAAGGTGTATGCCTTGGCTGCTGCGTGAGCCGCATCTTTGGCCACGGCATCGAGGAATGTGGTGCGCAATGTAATGGTGGCGAGCATGATGAGCGGAAATGCCACGCACACCATCAAGATCCACAGCGCCAGGGGCAGCTCGACAATGTATGAGCCGAGCGATTTTCTCATTTTGCCCTTGAGTGACGGATGTGCAGCTTTCATTACCTTGCCCCTCCGTCACGTTGATGGTCGGCAGTGCTCAGCGCCACAGAATTTCTGGCGGAAATCTTGCCTGCCAGCGCGGTCAGCTTCTGGCGAGCCTGCGAATCACTCGTCAACGCGAGCCCCTGCCGGCAGATTTCTGCGGCTCTACCGAGATTGCCCATGTTGAAGCAAGTTTGCGCAAGGCCGGCCAGTGCCTGGCCGCAAGAAGGATCGACGCGCAACGCCTCTTTGTAAGCGGCTACGGCGTCGTTCAGCTTGCCGGCGTAGAAGCAGGCATCGCCCAGCATGACAAGATCGCTTGCCTGTCCCGGCTCGATCAGCAGGACGGCTTTCAGCTGAGTGACGGCTTCGGCGGCCAGCCCTTTTTGCAACAGTGCGCAGGCCAGATATCGCCTGGCGGAGGCATCGCCGGGGACCTGGCGCACGGCACGGCTGAGCGTGTCGATAGCCGGGCCCACGGCTCCTCGTGACAGCAGTTGGTAGCCCTGAATTACGAGCACGGAGTTATTGCCCGTAGCCGCCGGAGCGGCGGTAGTAACAAAGTGGGACACCAAAGCAAATGCCAGTGGCGCAACTTTAATTAGGTGCTTCATTTCTATTAGCTCCCGTGGCCCTCCCCCCAGAGTCGCCAATCCCTTATACGAATCTCGGGGCAAAAAAGTTCAAATCCCGATTCGCCCTGCCCGAAGTTTTATAATTGCCTCCGGCCGGTTGGACAGGAGCAGCAATGGAACACATCTGGAGCCCCTGGCGATACCGATACGTTGCTGCCAGCAGCGCGGAGGCCGGTTGCGTCTTTTGCCGCATTCTTAAGGAAGGCAACGACCGGGAAAACCGCGTCCTGCATCGCGGCTCGCACAATTTCGTAATCCTCAACCGATTCCCCTACACCAGTGGACACCTCATGATCGTGCCCTACGCGCACGAACCTTCGCTTACCGGTTTGGATCAGGACATCACAACAGAGATGATCGACCTGGCGAAGCTGTCGCAGCGGGCGCTGGAGGTGGAGTACAGGCCGGATGGATTCAACATCGGGTTCAACATCGGAAAGTCTGCCGGGGCGGGCGTCGCGGAGCACATACACCTGCACGTCGTCCCCCGCTGGGCAGGCGACGCCAATTTCGTCTCGGTCATCGGTGAAACCCGCGTCCTGCCGGAAGACCTGGAAGGGTCGTTCAACAAATTGGTCAAGCACTTCGGCCAGGCAACCGATTGAGCGAGCCGCCTGCCTATCGCCTCGGTTACGCTGATCCGCGTCCAAACTGTCATTCTGAGAGAGCCCTTCGCACGCTCGAGCAGCATGGCTCCGCATACACAGCTTCCGCTCAGGACAGGCTCTGCGACCGAAGAATCTCGGTTCCCACTACGAATTGCAAAGGAGATCCTTCGCCGCTCCGCGGCTCAGGATGACAACAAGAGAGCGGTTCGGGATGACAACAAGAGAGCGGTTCGGGATGACGACAAAAGAGCGGCTCAGGATGACAACAAAAGAGCGGTTCGGGATGACAACAAAAGAGCGGTTCAGGATAACTGCCTTTCGAGGCTCACCGTATCCAGAGGCGCGAGAAGGGGCTCAAGTCACTTAAGTACCGGAACTTGCCCGACAGCACGCCGACCTTTCCCCAGCCCAATTCCGCCACGACCCGGCCGAAGGGATCGACTACGAAAGACGGCCCGGTATCGGCAGCATAGATGTAATAGCGCCTGTTCTCGACGGCGCGTAAAACCGCGGTAGCCAGGGTCAAATCGCCGAGGATGGAATCCTGAAACCAGGTGAGGTTGCTGATGTTGGCAAACACTTGCCCGCCGTTTCTCACGCTGCGAGCGCATACACCGGCATCGACATTCTCTCCGCAAATGAGCGGCGCCACCCTGCCGCCGGCCAGCGCCAGAACGGTAGCCTCGGCACCGGCCAGATAAGGCGGGCTCTGCGGCAGTCTCAGCTTCTCTTTTATCGCCAGGGGAAGGCAACGCAGCAAAAACGGCTCGAATTCTCCGAAGGGAATGAGATAGCGTTTCTTGTATATCTCCCTGGCAAATTCGCCTCTGTCCGTGACTCCCGCCGCCGCATTGTACTTCCTACCGGGGCTGCGAGCCTTCTCCTCGATACCAAATACGATATCAATGCGTCTGGCGGCAGCTACCTCCCGCAGAGGCTCGAGCAGGCGCGAGTCGGGATCGAAAAATGCTATGAGCGAAGTCTCGGTCCAGACAGCCAGCCCGGGCGGGCACCGTTGCAGCAAAGGCATGCCCACCGCCAGCGCCTCGGCAGCGTCCAGCCCTCGCCCGCGCTCTTCGGTCTTCAGCATCAATCCCGACTGGATGACAGACACAGTCGTGTCGGGCTGCACCCGAGAGGTCTCTAGCGAATAACCGCCGTAGGCGGCGAGCCCGGCTGCCACAACAAGAACAGATATCCACCGGGCCGTGTCCGACCGGGCGCTTCCCGACCAGAGCGATCTCACTTCTCCCAGGCGCGCTGCCTTTGCGGCAACGGCAGACAGGGCGACGTTGTGCGCAACCATCACGAGCTGGAGCCCGAATCCACCGATGATAGAACATGCCTGAATCAGCCAGGTCATCCTGTACTGCGAGTACTCCAGAAAGGCCATCGGCATCAGCAGAAGGTCCGGGAGGTTGCCGCATACGCCGAACGCACAAAGCCAGATAAGCGGTACGGCAAGCAGAGCAGGGACGCCGCCGTGCTTCTCCCCGGCAATCGGAGTCATCCAGCCCTTGAGCGAAGCGAGCTTGATGGCGCAAGCCGCCAGAGCGTATACACTCCCGTAAATCAACGCAGCCACAAGCCAACAGAGCACACTGATGACGGCGAGCAGCGCCGGCGACTGAATGCCGACCCACAACGGTGGATTCAGCTTCAGAAAGAAACTCAACCACAGGAGGTGATATCCGAAGCCGAACAGCCATCCTCTCGAGCCGGCTCGCCACAACGATCTGCTCGAATCTACCAGCACGAAAAAGGGAACGAGCCCGCACCACGCGAGATACCACTGATCGAAACCAGGCGCGCTGAGCCCGAGCACGGCGCCGGACAATAATGCTAGGATGTCAGCTCCCACTCTATTTTTTCAGCCGATCTCGGGAAGACACCGCCAGATATATTACTGCGGCACCAGGCGGTCCAGCTTGTGCTGGACCAGAAATTTGCGGAAAGAGGTGCGGAGGTCTTTGCCTTGCACGGAGTTGATCGGCTTGAACGGCGCGACTCTCGTGAACGTAGCGGTGTTCTTCTGAATGTAGGAAGGCCGTCCTTGCGGATCAAAAAACTTTGTCGACCCCGTGCAAGTCACGCGATTGTTCCCGGCCGGCTGGAAGGTCTGCAAGGATTCCCACTGCTCCGTAGCCATGATGCGATTGCTGCGCGGATCGACCCTCACGGACGTGCCGCGCAGGTACATGGTGATTTTCTGATTGCTCACGTAAACGGGTTTATTTTCCTTGATGATTTGCACTTCCCTGAACCCGCCTCCTCCAGCCATTTGCACGTACGGCGCGGCGCGATATTCCCAGATTTGACCGGTGCGATCTTTCTGGAATCCCTTATAAACAACGCTGACGAAAGTACGTGGAAACTTGCCTTTGTGCTCTTCTCCAGTCCTGAAATTCTTGTAGTAGGTCAGGATATCGCTCTGCGAGCGCCATGTGCCTGCCCGCCAGGCGGGTATCCAGAACCAGTCCTCGTCTAGCGGTACTTTGGGGAGCACCGCCGCGTTGAACACCGCGCCTGTTTGCAGCTCCTTTTTCACCGGCGGCAAGACCTCGGAATGCTCCAGGCTCCCCTTGAGCGGTCTCGGCCCGAAATCGACCTTGGGCACAAGCGGCACGAGCTTGACAGCCGGATTGGCCGCAGCGGTCTTCCCTTTCGATCCTGCCCTGTCCGCTGCCGCGCCACGCTGGACGGCTGCAAGAAGCACAGCCACCAGGAAGACAAGAAGCAAGGTATTCGTTTTGAGGCTCACGACACGGTATGTGCACAACCACGGTTACCCATGTGCATCATACTAGCTAGTCCTCCCCTTCGATACGCACGCCTTCACGGTCAATGTCGACGCGCCCCCAGTCCCTTCTGCCCTCTCGCCCGCTGACGCGGACTCCGTCGGGTCCGATAGTGATGCCACCTACTTCGTCATCGGTTTCGCCCTGTATCCTTATCCCATCTCGACCGAACAGTATGGCACCGTTCACGCCCGGAGCACGGATGGTGAAGACCTCGCGGCGGGCTCCTGCAGACGTTCCGCCTGCCGACAGCGGATCGTGCACTCCGGCAGTGGAGCCAATGCTGCGCCCATAACGGGCCCGCAAATTATCCTCCAGCCCAATTCTGGTCTCCTGCATCTTGACTCTGGCTTGCGTAAAGCGCTTGATCGCTCGCTCGCGTTCTCCCGCTCGCGCAGCCTCCAGTGCCTGCTCAGCCAGGTTGCGAGCTTCCCTCGCCCGGTACTGGAGCTCGGATGTCTTCCATTCCCGGCTCTTGCCTCTCGAAAGCTCCCAGCGCGCATCCTCGACCTGCCAGTCGCTCCTGCGTCGTTCCGAGGCAGTCATCGGATATTCCAGCGCATCATCCACCTTCGTCAGGACGGCACGAGCCTGCTGCAGGAGCTGGCTAATCTCCTCCTCCGGCGTCAAGGTAACCCTGCCTGTTTGCACGCCTGCACCTTGCGCTTGCCCGTTGGATACCGGCAACAGCCCGTTGATAAGCAGGCCGGCGGCGACCGCCACGGGCACCAGGAAGAACGCTATCGCGATAACAACTCGTCTGCGTGACATATCCGTACACCTCCCGGATATGGTTAGACCTTCATATTAAATTCGCCTACTAGCAGCTTAACAGGTAAGCACCCGTGGATGCTCATCCACGCCTGATACTGACGATTTTGCCCATTTAGGTCACAGTCACCCGGCAGTGGCATGGGCTGGCGGTGCTAACGGACCGTAGCGGGAACGTCATATCTGACCGTTGCAGGGCCGTCATACCGGACGGTGGTTGGCTCGTCGAAGCGCACGGTGACGGGCTCGTCGAATCTTATCGTGGTTGGCTCGTCATAAAGCACGTTTACCGGACCATACGGGGTGTCGTAGGTCACAACAACAGGCTTGTCGAATGTCACTGTGGTGGGCTCGTCGTACCGGACCGTTACCGGCTCCTCGTACCGGACAGTGGTGGGTTCATCGTACCTTACGGTGCGAGGATGCTCGTGATCGGCACTGCGCAGCGTCGGCGGCGGTTGATCCTCTGTCAAATCAGCGGATCCTCGCTTCGTTTCAGGGGCTTTCTCCAACTGCTGGTCGCCCAGCCCTCTCCTGGTCAGTGGCGGCCGGTCGGGTGAGCCATCGCCCAGCCCTCTCTTGGTCACTGGCATCTGATCGGGCGAGCCATCACCCAGACCTCTCCTGGTTGCCGGCGGGCGTTCATCGCCCACGCCCGGCAGGGTCTTGCGGCGAATATCACCGCTGACGACGCCGGTGTCGAGTTCCCGAACAACCTCCGGCTCGATCGGCTGTCCGACCGCTCCTTTTCTTTCCGCTTCCAACTTGGCCTTCCTGCCGATGATGAACGCTTCCTGCTCGTGGGCAGCGCCCAGGTACCTGGCGTAAACATCCTTGCGGAAACCCTCGAGACCCATCGCCCGGCCCTGAAGATGCTGGGCGAGTATGGAATTGGCGGCTTCTCCCGGCCAGGTGAAGCGCTGACCGGACTGCATCCTTCTGTAGGTGTCAATCAGCCTGGCAACATCGGCCGGCGGTCTATCGGTGCCGAACAGGCGCCGGCAAAGCGTGCCGTTGTCCTGTGCCAGTCTCTCGACCAGGTTGAGCGAGGCGGTCGGCAGCGGCGGGTGCGCCGTCAGCTTCGACAGTTCGTTGTTAACGACGCTCAGATCTTGCCCGGCTTGTATGTATGCCGAGTCCGACAGCGGCCTGCTGGCCCAGTCCTCAATCAGGTAATTGGCGCGTGCCATCTCGTCGTCGGTGAGTGGTGGCTTGTCCTTGGCAGCACGCAGCGTCTCTTCGAGGTGCTCTTTCGACACATCTATGCCGGTTTCCTGCTTGTACTTCTGCTGCAGTTTTGCCAGCTGCTCGGCAGTGGGAGGATGACCGGCGCCTACTTCCTCTGCAAGCGCTCGGATAACCAGACTGTCCTGCTCGGCGTGCACGAGTTCGTGATACATCGTTTCTATAAGGGCAGCCGGCTCCCTATTGGCCATGACCAGATCGCGATTGAGATGCAGCTTGCCGTCTGCGTAGCCGCCGTGGGCGTTGTTGAGGAACGCGGGATCGGCAAGATCAACCTTGACTCGCGGCAGACCGCGCTCATCCGCGAACTTGTTCATGAGCTCCTGAACCTGCGCGGTGCGCTCATCGACGGCTGCCTTGAGCACGCGCTGGCTTTCAGCGTGCATGTCCCTGGCCTTTACATAGTCGTTCAAGACTTTCAGCATCTCCGGGTCGTCACCGACAAGCTTTCTTACCTCGTCAGTCTTGCTCAGCCGTTTGAAGACTTCCGGATCGACGCTGCCGTCGGGATTCTTCAGCCTGTCTACCAGCTTCTCTTGAACTTCTCTGTAGTAACGATCCCAGGCTCGGTCGAGTTCGATCTTGCTGGTTTGAGCCCGTGTCGACAGGTCAGAGAGATCCTTCCACTTGCCGGTTGTGTCTGCAGCCCTTTTTACGAAGCTGTCCATCACTTCCGGCTTATACATCTCGTTTCTGCGGGCACGCTCGAGCATGACGGCCCGTTTGTCCGGAGGGATCTCCGCATAATTCAAGCTGGGATGATCCCAGACTTCCGGCGGTAGCGTATCCGGGATCCGGTCGTTTCCAGCCCTGGATGCTATTTTGCTTGGCTTGACAGCCTGCGCGTCCCAATCCTGCACCAGCACCTTGCCGCCCTTGCCGTCATCGATTGCTCGGTAGTAGACACTCCCGTTGCCGTCTATTGCTGCGTAATAGTCGCTGTTGCCGAGCCTCTTGTACTTGCTGTTCAACTCTTCGGGCGAAACACGGATTCCGTCCTTTCCGTTGGGGTGCGGAGATCGGGCATCGGCCGGCCTCACAACGACATGCCTTCCGTCCTGGCCGATTACCTGGAATTGCTTGCCGTCGATCGACACCGTCTCGCCTGACTTAGGCATTCTCGACTCAGGCAGAGGCTGATGGGCCTTCAGCCCGGCACCCTCGACCTTGACGCTCAGGTCGCCATTGGCCTCTTGCCTGACAGTAACTTTGGCACCGTCGCCCGCCTCCTTCTTAATGGCGTTCTCCAGCTCCTTCAGCTGCGGCGCGGACAGCTTTTCACCCGGCTCAAGGTTGAAGTGCTCCCGGATGCCGTGGAACATGGAGCCCCCCACCTTAAAGAGAGTAGTGAAACCCGCCGCACCAGCTGCTCCGAAAGCAGCCGACAGTGCGGCCGTCTTGCCGACACGGGCCAGGTTCTCGGCGAAGCTCCTGTTTTCATCCCACTCCGCAAAACCGCGAAGCGCTCCGGAACCGCCGCCGCCAAGCGCGCCGCCGGCCATGTTGAGGCCGTACTCCAGCGCCAGCTTCTGAGCCCTGGACATGCCTTCGCTGACGGCCTTCATTGCATCGGCGGTGCCGGACTGCAAAGCTTTCTTCAGCGCGGCCTTTTCTGCTTCGGTCGCACCTTCCTTAGCCAGCTCGGCAACCAGTTTGTCGATAGCCTTGTCTGACACCTTATAGCTGCCATTGACCATGGCATCGCGGACCGCTTTCTGCATGGCCTTCTGGAGCGCCTCTTCGCCGCCCTTTATGATCTCTCTGGCCGCCAGCTCGCCGACCTCCCGCTTCAATGCGGCCAGGACTGCTCTTTCGGCCACTTGCGCTCCGCTCTTGCCGATGCCCAGAAGCGCACCGGCCTCTCCCGGTCCGAGAAATGCCAGAAAGCCATCTACGAAGCCCGTCACGGCATCGATTCCCGCCTGGGATCCCCAGTCGTAATCTGCACCCATGAGAAGCGACTTGACCGCAACCTTGAAGATGGCTGCACCAAATCCGGTGGCGGCCAGCAACCCCAGACTGACACCGTCCGTAAAGACAGCCCCGGCCACGGCTACGACGGCTATGGCAGCGTCTACAACGGCATCTGCCGCGGCGCCCTTGGAGGCGACAAACTGATCCAGAGCGGTCCGCAGCTTGTCGGTCAATTCCTTTTGCTGCTCCGGCGGCAGCTCTCTGAACTTCGAGGAAAACTCTGTCATCTTGGCCGAGAACTCGTTCATTGCATCGGCGCTCATGTAGCCGGTACCGTCCCAGACCTTATCGACAAACACTTTTCCTGCGCCGTCATAGCTCTGGTAGTAACCGTCGCGCTCGCGATTGAACGCTTCTCTGGCGCTCGTTGGCTCGCGCTGTGCCAGGCGCAGCGCATCGACTTTGTCCTGTCCACCGAGCTCGTCGATCAGATCCGCCGTCAGGTCCGCGTTGTATTTTCTTGCATATTCACGCCTGACAGTCTCCTTCTCTTCCGGTGAGAGTTTGGCCAGGGCGGCCTTGACCTCTTCCTCGCCGGTACCGGCTCCCACCATGTAGGAGCGCAGCACGTCTTCCGGGCGCATCTCGCCCTGCTTGAGGGCGTTAAGCGCGATCGCCCGCTCATCGTCGCTCAAAAAACCGAGGACTTTGTCCTGGTATTCCGTGTCGTTGAGGATCTTCTCCTTCTCCCGTTGAGCCTCCGGCGACTTGTTTTTGGCCAGAGCGACGAGGTCTTTGTAGGCCGCCTGCTCATCGTCATCGAATACGGCCTTTTTGAGCTCCATTTGCTTCTCGATGGCCAGATGCCCGGTCTCAAGAAGCGGCTGGATGTACTTCCGGTAGTCGGCATCGCTGACGGCTTTGTGAATTGCGTTCTGGAAATCTTTCTGCAACTGCTCATCTTCCGGCGTAAGCGGGGGCCTGGCCATGAGCCGCTCGCGCAATTTGGGATCCTTCTCGAATGCCTCCTGCAGATCCTTCACGACACCTGCCGACCGCGAGCCGATGAGCGCGTCGCGCCCTGCGCCGTTCGAGGCGTAGATGTCGGTTGCTGCCTGAATGAACCCGAACACACCGCCAACCACAGCCGATCCCATCAAGACCTTTTCGTCCAGATCCTTCTGCTCCTGAGCGCGCACCAGGAGCTTGGCAACGATGTCCGACTCAGGCGGCTTGCCATCCTTGACTCTGGCCAGCATGCGCTGCGCGGCTTCACCGGCAGGAGTGTCACCAAGGCACTCTTTGACGGCATTGTCCACCTTCTCCCGGAATCCATCCTTGTTTTCCCTGTACTTCTTCTGCTCTTCCGGCGTCATGTGCGCGATGGAATCGACCATGCTCTTACGATCGTTGCCGTACCAGTGCGTATCGTCCTCGAGCGCTTCCGTCAGCGTTCGCCGGCCCTTGCCCACTGAGTCTTCGTACTGGTTGGCGGCCATTTTCTCGTCGTACATCTTGAGGGCGCGGTCGATGTCTTCTTGAGTGATGCGCACGCCTTTCAGCTCCTCCAGAGCTTTTTTCACTTCCTCCCGGTACTCGGGATGCTTCTTGGCGTACTCCCATTCAGCCCGGCTCATGTTCTCGATGTCTTTGAGAACGTCGCCGCGGCTGTCGTTGTAGATGACCCCGCTGTGCGCGGAGAGTTTGGCGACCAGTCCGCCGTCCTTCTGGGCGATCATGTCCTGCCAGCGAGCGAGTTCGGCTTTGTTGCCGGCGCTTTCCAGCGCCCCGTGAATCTCCCTATAAGTCTTGAGCGCCTTCTTGTCCTCATCCGACAGCGTGCTTTCGTCGCTCGTCTTACCGGACAGCTCGCGGCCGCGCACGTATTGCTTGCGCTCTTCCTGCGTCATGTCCTTCAGCGCCTTCTCGATGGCCTTTTCGTTGTCGCCGATTACGCTCGTGTTGTCGCGTATCTTCGTAGCCGTGCTG
>DATNRD010000017.1:0-4046 GCA_036703665.1 Candidatus Obscuribacterales bacterium | reverse complement strand
CTGGCCACGATTGCCACCGTCGCCGGGTCACCAGACCTCACCCCATTGGTAGCCGGACAACCAGAGCTGACCGGCCCGGGACCGGTGGCAGAGTCGGCAGACCGCCCCCCTGCGGCACCCGGGCCAGGCAACATCGCCGCGCTTACCCCGGTCCACGGGCAGCTTGACGAGGCGACTACCAGCACGCCCGTTATTGGCTGTACCCTATTCGTGGGTGGGCGATCGCTCAAAGCCAAAACTGCTTTCGAGAAGGGCTTGCGGAAGGTCGTTGACAGCATGAAAGCAGAAGCCGGAGAACTTGCCTGATGTCTGAGCTCCAACTAGCGCTTACGAACACCGCCGGGATCTCGTCGGTCATGTCGTTCTGGGTCTTCGTAGGCTCCAATGCCTCCCGGCGCTGGCGGGAGCTGCTCGTGAAGATAGCGCTCACTGTGATGGTTGTGGGCTTCGTCGCCCTCACCATCGCCATCGTTGCCCGAGGAATCGAAGCTCAGCGGTTTCCCCTGGCTAATCTCTACGAATCGCTTCTCTGGTTTGCCTGGGCGGTCATGGGCGGTTATCTCGCACTGCAGCGGAGTTACGGCATTAATCAGTTCGGCTGGCTGGCCAGCCTGACCGCCGCTACGTTTTTCCTTTACGGTAGCTGGCTGCCCGCCAGCCAGCATGAAATCACACCGCTGGTGCCGGCACTGGTCAGCTACTGGCGGCAGATCCACGTTCCGCCGCTTTTGGTCTCCTACGCGACCTTCTTCCTGGCCGGTCTGGCCGGACTGGTGCAGCTCTGGCAGGCGGGCAGGCTCCGCTCGGTTATCTGGGCGGTCGGGGCTCTGGTCCTGGCCGGAACGGCTATCGCGCTGGGAACCTTCACGAGCGTGGACACATTCTGGCTGCAGGGACTTTTCGTGGGCGGCAGCCTGCTCGGGCTGACCGGCTCGTGGCTGAACCTGAAACACATTAACTCCGCCCGCGTGAACCCGGACGGCGCCGGGCTTTACGACGATGTCTCATACCGCTGCATCCAGCTCGGTTTCCCCCTTCTCACCATCGGCATCATCACCGGCGGTCTGTGGGCGAACCATGCCTGGGGCACGTACTGGTCATGGGACCCCAAGGAGTCGATGGCTCTGGTAACGTGGCTCAGCTACGCCGCCTACATTCACCTGCGCATCCACCGCGAGCTGCCAGCCGAGAAGCTCTCCATTGTTACGGTGGCCGGCATGCTGCTGACGCTGCTAACTTACCTGGGCTTCAATTCACTGGGTTTCGGCGGGCTGCACAGCTACGGAAAGTTCAAATAACAGGAACTTTACCTGCGCCCGTTCAGGGTTAACCCTCTTCTTACATACACCTTGGAACATTTTAATTGAGAGAGGCGTCTGCCCACCCAGATGACCATGGTCGGCCGCTTCCGTCGCGCTCCGGGGCTGACTTTGGTTTGCTAAAAGCCGGCAAGACGATAGATACCTACACCTACGAGGCGGACACACCCGCAAACTAGCATGCGCAAACAGTACGCAAAAAAAATGACGGTTGACGACTTTTCTCTGGATGATTTCCTGCCCGGTTTTCCCGGGTCATCCTTCGCCGAGGAGACACTCGCACCTGAGGAAGATGAGGGCGCAGACGATCTGGACGGCAGCGAGGCTGCGCGCAGGCAGTCCGTTGGCGAAGACTCCGTACAAGTCTATCTGCGCGCGATCGGGCGCATCAAGCTGCTGACAGCCAAGGAGGAGATCGACCTGGCGCGCCGCATCGCCAGGGGAGATGAACTGGCCAAGAAGCGGTTGATTCAGGCTAATCTGCGCCTGGTCGTAAGCGTCGCGAAGAAATACCAGGGAAGGGGGTTGTCATTCCTGGATCTCATCCAGGAAGGCAATCTCGGCTTGATTCGCGCCGCCGAGAAGTACGACCCTGAAAAGGGCTACAAGTTCTCGACCTATGCCACCTGGTGGATCAGGCAGGGCATCACGCGCGCCCTGGCCGACAAATCCAGAACCATCCGCGTGCCGGTGCATATGGTCGAAACCATCAACAATCTGCGCAAGGTCACGCGCAAGCTCTCCCAGGAGCTGGCCCGCAGGCCGACGATGGAGGAGCTGGCTAAGGCCCTCGGCGTAACCGTGGCGAAGGTGAAGGAAATTCTGGCGGCCAATCGGCAGCCGCTTTCGCTCGACACGCCCTACGGCGACGATGAGGACAACTCGCTTGCCGAGCTCGTCGAGGACGAAAACTCGACGCCGCCGGAGGTGTCGACCGAAACTCACCTGATGTCGCGCGACGTACGGTGGGTCCTCTCCACGCTGACCCCCAGAGAAAGAGAAGTGCTCATCCTGCGCTACGGGTTGAACGACGGACAGCAGCGGACGCTGGAGCAGGTCGGCAAGCTGGTCGGCATCACGCGCGAGCGCACCAGGCAGATCGAGCTTAAGGCTCTGCGTGCACTCAGGCAGTCGAACGCCACATCCAAGCTCAGGGATTACCTGGAGGGCTGATCGCCAGGATCAGACGCGTATTTCCTGAATGATCCCGTCCTTTACGAGGATTTCCCCGCCTTCCAGACGCTGGAAGATATTCTCGCCCACGCGCACCTCGACGGGGTTTTCCACCGTAAACTGCGTTACGACGCTGCCGAGCGGCAGCTCGGCTAAAGCCTGGCTCTGCCCCGTCATCTCCTCTCGCAACTGCAGGAGGCGCATCTTCTCTTGCTCTACCTGGACCCGAATGGAGTCCACTTGTGCTCGCGCTTCGGCCGGCAGCCCCTGAGGATAGCGCTTCTCTATTTCCGTGATGGCACGCTTGCCCTTGAAGTCCAGCTGCTGAAGCTCAGCGTCGATCTGGGCCAGATTGCGGTTGATCTCGTTGCCGACCTGGGTCTTGAAGTTTTCAGTAACGATCGCCTTGACAGCCACTTGCCGCATCAGCTGAATGGTTTCCACCATCTGGACCTCCTGACCTCCCGAACATGCAAGCCAATACCCAGCCAGAGAATCAAACGTTAGTTTAGCAGAAGAGCTAAACAGGCCCTTGCCGAGAACCTGTCAAGGGGCGCCATGCGCACATGCTGACTGGGGCTGCCCTTTGACAGCTCAAGAACTGATGCGTTTGCTTTGCGCTTGAATTCTTTTCGCCACCACCGGCGGTGTCCAGATTGTTGTCAACAACACGCAGCCACACCTATCACACATTGCGCCGAAATTGTCCGTTCCAGTGCTCTCAAGTTAAAATGGGGAACCTTTTCTATCATCCGCCCCCTCGGGAAACAGGTGACTGCCATGGCACTTAACAATCGGTATTCTTTGAGGCTCCTGCTTGCTCTGTCGTTAACGGTTGGTCTCGTCAGCCTTCCGGGCACGCTTGCTCAGGCTCCCGCGCAGTACCAGGGGGGAGTCGCCACCGGAGTATCCATGACGCTGTTTCACGTCCTGACCTCAGCCAGCGGGCAGCAGTTCTTCCTCAACCAGTACGGACAGGCTGTTGCGCTTCCAGGAGCAGGGGTAAACGGCAACGAGGTTGCCGTCTACACAGGGACGCAGGGAGGGCAATGGTACGTGGACCGCAATGGACAGCAGGTTGAGCTTCAACCACCGCCGCCTGCTCCGCAAGCTGCCGCGCCTTACGGCCAGCAGCCGCCGCCCTACTACGGCCAGCCCGGACAGCCCTATTACGGGCAATCTCCCTATGGGTCCCAGCCGCCCTACTACGGGCAGCCACCTTACCCTGCCCAACCGCCGTATTATGGCGCGCCAACCCAGCAGGTAACCGTTAACACACCGCCATCTGGCGATGGTGACGGCGGTGGTGGTGGTGGCGGAGGAGGTGGTGGGGGTGGAGGCGGCGGCGGGTCGGCGCTGGCAGCCGGCCTTTCAGCGGCACTCGGCGCAACTGCCGGCTCGCTGCTCGGCAACGCGATTGGCGGCATACCCTACGGAGCGCCCGTCTACCAGGACGAGGGCGGCGCGCCCTATTATGTCGGCGGCGGCGGCCGTCGCATTTACATAAGCAACACCAACGAGAACTTCAACCGCTTCAATGAGTGGAATAACCAG
>DATNRD010000016.1:0-3776 GCA_036703665.1 Candidatus Obscuribacterales bacterium | reverse complement strand
TCAGTTGATTCGGCACGTACTCGGCTGGAAAGTGGTGCGTGCGCCTTGCCTCGCCCCTGGTCACCTGCACGTAGACAAGCGCGTCTGCCAGGCCGCTGTTGTTGAGTGTGGCGGCGATGCGCCGCCTGATCTCCGCCATGTCGACGCCGCGGATTTTCACGGCTGCCAGACTGGAAGACAGCCGGTCCAGATGCTCGTCGAGTTTCCATGGGCGCCCGCCGTATGCGCGAATGACCTCGTAGACTCCATCGCCGAGCAGGAAAGCCCGATCGAGGACGGAAACCCTGACCTCCGCAAGCGGCATCTCCTGCCCGTTCCAGTTTGCCAGTGGCTGCTTCATGGTCAGTGGGGTTCGGCAATGAGGCAGAATGATTCCGCTTCCTGTCCACGCAGGGCCGTGGCCCGCGAAACACGCGAAATAGCCAACTGGAAGGCTGCCGTGCGCAGATCGCTGTGCGTTACCCTGGCGATGTTCTTCACTTCGTTGTAGGCCTCCAGCATGATCGACTGCAGCTCCGCATTCACCCTGTCTTCTCTCCAGCGGAACTGCTGCACGTTCTGCACCCATTCGAAGTAGCTGACGACGACGCCGCCCGCGTTAGCCAGGATGTCGGGGACGACCTTGAGACCGCGCTTGATGAAGTTCTCGTCGGCCTCGGGATCAGTGGGGCCATTGGCGCCCTCGATGATGTAGCGGGCGCGGATGTCTTCCGCGTTTTCTGCTGTGAGCACGTTCCCCAGTGCCGCCGGAATCAAGACGTCGCAATCGATCGTAAGCAACTCTTCCG
The DNA here is from genome assembly GCA_036703665.1 of Candidatus Obscuribacterales bacterium. GTDB lineage: Bacteria > Cyanobacteriota > Vampirovibrionia > Obscuribacterales > Obscuribacteraceae > DATNRD01. Next base: position 2,988 of record DATNRD010000016.1, on the reverse strand, counting down.
GGCGCAAGGCCTCTGCTCCTGGAAAACCGGCTATCAAGCCCTTCTCGCGTACGTAACGCTGCAGCGCTTCCACCTCTATGCCTTGCTTGTTATGGATCGCACCGCTCAAGTCCGACAGCGCAATGACGCGCCCGCCTTCCTGGTTGATGAACCTGGCGCACCAGGAGCCGACGTTGCCGAACCCTTGTATGGCGTAAGTCATGTCTGAAATTTTTTTGCCGTCATCGGCCAGCACCGCTGCCGTGATGTAAGCAAGACCTCGGCCGGTAGCCGCTTCGCGTCCCTCGCTCCCGCCCAGCTCGATGGGCTTGCCTGTCACCACCGATGGAGTCCAGCCGTGGTACTTCGAGTACTGGTCGACGATCCAGGCCATGGTCTGGGCGTTGGTGCCCATGTCGGGAGCCGGTATGTCGAGGACCGGACCGATGATGTCGTGCACCTGGTCGACAAAGGCGCGCGTCACGCGTTGAAGCTCGGCATAGGAAAGCTTGTGAGGGTCGCAGTTGATGCCCCCTTTGGCGCCGCCGTAGGGAATGTTCACCACGGCGGTCTTCCAGGTCATCAGCGAAGCCAGCGAGTTCACCTCGTCCATGTCCACGTCGGGGTGGTAACGCAAGCCGCCCTTCATCGGACCCCGCGAATTATCGTGCTGCACGCGGAAGCCCGTGAATGCCGCGAGCTCTCCGTTATCCAACTCGATGGCGCACTCCACCTTCACCTCTCTGCGGGGCATCATGAGCACGTGCTCGAGGCGCGCCCCAATGCCCAGTCCTTTGGAGGCGCGGCGAAAGTAGTATTGGGTGGCTTCCGATGCGTGCATATCTATTACCCCGGATGGATACGGACGCGGACCGCATTGCCGCTTGAAATCGGCGCTGGGCCCAGCCCTGTTGCGCTCACCTATAGGGTATCATTCCCGGCTGGATTTACGACGCGGTGCCGGACTCGGGCAGCGATCCAATTCATTTCAAGCGCTGGCCAGGTTGGAGACGAAAGCGGGCGAAGCCGGGCCGCGCACGAAAGGCGGTTCGACGACCATCTCCTGCACTCTGGCAAGAACGAAGGCGACGCGTTCTGCCGGTGGCAGTGCCGGCACGCGCACGACCGGCACGTTTCGCCTGGTGTAGCAATTCTCCAGGACCAGCGATATCTGCCTTGTGAACTCCAGATTCTCGCGCCTGACTTCGTTGTTCTCGAAAAACGGCAATTCCTCGATAAGGAATGCCATCTTGTAGCGCGAGGCATCGAGTTCAGCGAAGGCAGCAGGCACCGGCAGCCGATCATAGAGGTAGTACGCCTCGCCGTCAAAAAGCCCGCGGTCGAGAAAGACCGGTTTTCCATTTTCAGGCACGGCGGCCTCGGCCTTCATTTGCCGCCTCAGCACTTCCGCTTGAAACTTCGCCCGGTCGACCCAGGGCAGGAAGACGCCTTCCTTAATGATTTGCGTTGCCTGCTCGTGGACAACCGTGAATCCGCCTGCTTCAAGCAGGGAAATGATGGTGGTTTTCCCCACCGAGGGGCCGCCTGTGATGACGATGCGCATTCCTGACCACCCCCGCGATGCCTGCCAGATGTTGGATACTTGGTCAGAACTGTATGGAAATGCACTTACGATTGCAAGGCGCGCTCATGGGACAATCCCCACTGTCAGCGGCTGCTCCGGCTCTTGCGGCCGTGAGATTGTGTTTTTCGATGGGCAGATGAATTTCGCCTGTAGGTCCGACGACGTCCCCATGGCACTGGGCTAAAGAAATGGGTTGCCCTGGCAGCGGGCTTCCCGCCGGCAGGATGCCGGCGCTCTCGGGAAGAAAGAGGATTCGCCGCACGTACGTGCATAAGTGAGCGCGAATGGACGACGTCCAGTCCGAAGGCGGGCAGGGCAGCGCCTGTCCAGACGATCTCGTGGCTGCCCTAGGGCTGGGCGAGGACCGGCGGCCGGCTGAGCGCTTCTCGAATGACAGGAACGGCTGCCCTGGCGGCTTCCTCCCCGGCCCGGATGGCCCGGTCGGCATGCTTGACGTCCCGCACGAAAAGGCTGATACCGCTTACATCAGGCTGTATCAGGATATCGGCCATTTTGCGCGGCGGCTCATCCAGCTTATCCAGAATCATGTCCGTGGTTCTGTTGCTTACACTGCCGATTCTTCTGAACGTGTCCTGGTCTGCCGGCATGAGCGCAGGATCCACATCGACGGCTATGATGATATCGGCGTTGAACAACTTTGCTGTGGCAGTCGGGAGGTTCTCCAGCACACCTCCGTCGCAGAGGAGCTTATCCTCGAACGGCACCGGTTTTCGGTAAACCGGGATGGCCGAGCTGGCCTGCAGAGCGCGTCCGAGATTGCCCCGGGTAATGCCGTAGACCTTGCCGTCCAGGAGATTGCAGGCGACTGCGCAAAAAGGAATTTTCAGGTTTTCGATGGAGCGCATGCTTTCCGGTACTGCTTTGTTGATGTACTTGGCGAATCGGTTGCCCCGATAGAGCCCTTCATACGGGTGGGAACCGAGAAGCCTGGGAGTGACCAGCACGGGAATGAGGGCCAAGCGCAACCAGAGCGGAATGGTGTCGTAGGCATGCAAAAGCGACTTGTCCCTTATCCGGCGCTCAATCTCGTCGAGCGAGAGCCCGGCTGCGTAAAGCCCTCCGACGATGGCACCCATGCTCGTGCCGGCTATGCAGTCTATTGGAATTCCTTCCTTCTCCAGCACTCTGAGCACGCCGATGTGGGCGGCGCCTCGCACTGCTCCGCCGCCCAGGGCCAGCGCCACCCGCCGCCTGGGCGGCGGGTTTGAGTCGGGGCCTCCGGCCTGGGCAGGAAGAGCGCAGGCGACAACTGCCGTTAAGAGCAACAAAGCAATCAATCTGACGAGATTTCGTCGATCGTTGAACATCTCGGTAGGCTCCTGGAATCCGGCTCGACCTCACTTTTTCTCGGGCGGAGCTGCTGCCAGGCGGTCCGCCTGCTCGAGGGCGGCACGCGCGCCCGG
>DATNRD010000015.1:0-8239 GCA_036703665.1 Candidatus Obscuribacterales bacterium | reverse complement strand
GAACCGGAACCCGAGTACAAGGAGCCGGAACCCGAGCCGGAAAGACACGCGCCGGAGCCTGCCCGGTACGAGCCGCCCCCTGTCCGTTCGCAGGCGGCACCGGAAGCCCCCTACAAAGCCAAGGATTTGATGGAGAAGATGGAAGAAATCTCGAAAACCACAGTGCCGGAATGGTGCCGGGAATACTCCTTTTCCGACCTGGACCAGCTCCGGGAGCAGCTGCTGGAACTCAACGAGCAGGTGCGGCTTACCCAGATGAAGATATCCGAGGTGGAAGGCCGGATACAAACCATGGAATGGTTGAAGAACGCCCTTCTGTCTTCGGAGGGCGAAGACCTCATGCGAGCGTGCACAAGGGTCTTCGAGCACCTGGGCTGGACAGTGAACCCCGCCGATGCAAACAAGAACGAGCTTTACCTGGTGGAAGCGGGCAAGGCCGTGGCGATCGCCCGCGTTGTCCGCACGGCCACGCAGGTCAAGCGCTCCGACCTCGCCCAGCTCGCCGAGTCTGTCATCACGTACTGGGGCGAGCATGAGGAAGAGCCCAAGGGAGTGCTGGTCGCCAGCACCTGGGCAAACAGGCCTCCTTCGGAGCGGTCTGAGCCCGACTACACCGACGCTCTGGCCGAATTCGCGGAGAAGAAGCACCTCTGCCTTATGACCACCATGCAGTTGCTGTGCATTTTCCGCGACATAGAAGGCGGCTACGCGAGCGCCGAGGATCTAAGGGACAGCATCCTCAGCACCAGCGGTCGCCTGGAAGGATACGTGTTGGAGCCCGGTCTGGCCACCACCGTTCCGTAGCGGTCCGTGCCCAGCACAGGTAGGCTCTGCGCCATCATTAGGCATGGGAAGAATACGTACGCCGGGGTTAACTTTTCGGCCGCTGCGTCGATTTGACCCGATAATTGGGCTATAGACAGATGAAGTGGGTCGGGGGAGCCACAGGGGGAATCCTTATTTAATGAGCAGACACGAAAGACCCGAGCGCAAGGTCGAATCGCGCATCGAGCATTCGCAGGCGTCCACGCCCAGCGAGCAGGCCGCAGAAAGACTGAGAGCAGATGCACATCCTGTACGGCGCGTGCAGTTCGAGGCTCCGGCACTTTCGCCGCCTTCTCGCGACGTCGCACCGAGCCAGGCGCCTGCTGACGCCGTTCCGAAAGCTTCGCACAGACCGGTGGAAGTGCCCCCCGTCAGGACCGCCCTGTCCGGCGCCAGCACCGACAAAGGCGTCCGTCAGCCGACCCTGATCGAGGCGCGGCAGTCGGTGTCCGATCTCATCGACAAGGGTGTGTTCAAGAAGGCGGAACAGGGCGACACCAAAACAGGTGAGCGCCGGGCCATTGCCGACAGAACCGAGTCGGGCGACAGGGTAAGGGAGGTCGACAACCGCACCGCCCCCGTCGAGAAGATCAAGGTGGTTTACGCAGACCAAGCCAACGATCCCTCGCAGCGCGTGAGCCGCGCCGACTTCCGGGTGAGGAAGGACGGCACCATCGAGGTCGTCAACGATCCCGAGAAGAACAACAAGAAGGAGATCGTTATCGAGGTCGAGCGCGAGCAGGGCAAGACCGCCGAGCCGACGGCCGAGCAGCAGCGGAGCATCGACCAGCTTACCGGCTACCTTTCCAACCGCCTCATGAAGGCCAATCAGGATGGCACCAAAGACGGTGTCATTGAGGATCGGCAGGGGCTGGTGTCGGATCGAGTCAAGGCGGAGCTCAAGGTCCGACCGGCGCCGGAGGCCAATCTGCCCGAACCGGTCCGCCACCAGGTCGAGCGCATGCGCCGCTTCGAGGGCGGCGGCAGGGGCGTGCTCAGCCCGGAGGAGACTGACAGCTACTTCACGCCGCGCGACCGGGTCGTACCGCGTGCGCCCGAGCAGTCCAACCGTGAATGGTCGCTCAGGGAAACCGTAGCGGCCATGATCAACGTCACCGAGGCGCAGCCGTACGAGGCGGTGCGCAATTACGGCGAGCGTGGCTGGGCGGTAGGTCGGTACATGCTAACTGCCGACATGATCGCGGACTGGCTTGCCGATCTCTTAGGAGATCCTCCCGATCCGGCCAAGCTCGAGGAGGCGGTAAAGAAAGGCAAGATCTCTGCCAAGCTGGCTGAGAAACTGAAATCGCCTCAGTTCAGGCAGTTCCTGGAGAAGCTCAAGAGCGGCGAACAACCCACAGCCTCCGAAATCCAACAGTTGCTTCCCAAAGAGATGCAGGAGAAGATTGCCGGCGACCTCATTGCCAAGTTCTCCGAACAGAGCAAGGACGGGCAGGGCAATGTCGACATCGGCAAGGTTGCCGTAGCCATGGCGATCGGGCGCATGCCGAGTGAAGAAGAGCTCGCCAGGCCAGAATTCAAGGCGTTCGAGAATGCTGCCGAAAGGCTGCACGAGATTTCCAAAGCGAGAACCGAGCATCCGGGACGCAATCTCGAATGGCAGGACGTGCCCACCGGCCCGCGCAAGGAAGGCGACGACTATCCGCCTTCCAAACTGGCGGTTAAACTGGTCGACCGCGCCGAGGATGTCGCCCGCAGCATGAACTCGACCGGCTGGTGCTACAAGGGCGTCGCCACGGCTCTCGCCAGCATCGGCGTCAACGTGCACGGCGCATCTGCATACATGGCTGCCGACCAGCTGGCCAGGGACAGGCGCTTCGTGGAAGTGTCAATGAAGGACTTGCGCCCCGGCGATGTCCTCGTGCACAACCGGTCCGCCTCGCACGTACACGGCCACATCGCCGTTTACCTGGGCAACGGCATGGAAGCCAGCGACCATGTGCAGAAATTGATCACCGGACGCGGCTACGGCGGCACGCGTGTGTTCAGGCTGAAAGACTCGGGCACTTACAACGCCTGAGGTCTCGATGAGCCGGGACAAAGCCCGCCCCCCAGCGACACTCATTTAGAAAAATACGACACTGCGGTTTCTCGTTTCTCCCGGGAGCGCCGGCTTCCAGATGATGCTGCCGAATTAATGCCCACAGTTTATGTCGCCCCCTCACCGTCATGGAAGCGCAGCGAAGAATCTCGGCCGTTAGTCGCGAAGCTTCGGCTGAACGGGCCGAGATTCCTCAGTCGCAGAGCATGCCCTGAGCGGATGCTGCTCATGCGAAGCCGGGCGTAGTGGAGCATGCGAAGGGCTCCCTCGGAATGACAGAAAAAGCAAGGGCACGGACCTCCCCGCAGACCGTGAACATGAAATCGGAAGCAGCATCTTCCAACCGACAAAATGCCCCATACCCTTCGCGTACTGGAGCCAGGACGCGATGACAATCCTGGGGGCGCGGGCGTCTCGCCCGCTCGCACAGCCGGGACGCTCGTGTGTGCGTGGTATAACCTTGATATGCGTTGCGCAGGTGGCCGCCTGGGCCGGAGATTCATATGCCGCCGGAAGAAACACCTGAGAACTTGAGGGAAAGCGACAGAAGCGCCGTGAAAGATACTGGCGCGGATACATTCTGGCAAGTCCTCTTGGCCAACGCCAAGGCTCTCCAGGAGGCACAGAAGCTCAATAAGGATAATGTTACGTCGATGACGGACCTACCGGCACTTGGGGCCGATGGTAAGCCGGTTGTGCAGGGCACCGATGAGGGCTTCGCCCTCACCGATGGTGACCAGATCATCGCTTCGAAGAATGTCAAACAACCAAGTATCTACGAAGCAGGCGATCAGGACCATCTGTTAGGAGGGAAGGAAACAACATTTCTGGGCCACAAGGCAGTTCAGCGCAACGGCATTACTTACCTGGATGCTCGCATCGAGAATTCTCCTGAGGTGTCCCAGGGCGTGCAAGACGTCGATGACCTCAAGGAACTTGGGACAGGCATAGGGCAAGGGTTGCTACAGGTGGGACAAGAGACGCTGAATTACCTGGCAACACCAGGAGCAGTGGAGGAGAGCTTGCTGCAACTAGGACCAGCGCTGGACAACGCGGTCAATTACTACGCCAACACACCTGCTGACCAGGTTTTGCAAGATGCCAAAGAGGCTTTAGGTTATGCTGGGCAAGTCCTTGAGCAGACGCTAGGGCATCCGCTCAAGGTCGAACAGCGGGGTGAGCGTTCCGGTGAAGCGATGGCAATGATGTTCCCCTGGGGTATCCGGAACGCGGAAATCAGCAAGATGTTTCCAAAGCTATTCGCTAGCGGAAAGGGCGTGTCGGCGCAATTTACCGCCAGACTTGAGAGTGCTATCGACTCCTTGCCGCATACCCTGAGAAGCACATTGGAGGACGCCGATCAAAGAATCGTGGGCGTTAGGCGCCTCAGTGATGTGCCGGAACTAGCCACCGGAGACGATACGATTTTGATTGCCCGTGGCAAATATCAGGACGGAAAAATTTTTGTTGCCGAAGAACATATGAGAAGCGGGGAGTGGGTCAAGAACCAGTCACCGGAAGGAACCATGCGCCATGAGATCGGTCACTTCGTTAATTCACAATCTGGAGAGGCGGGCGTACTCCTGTCTGATCTTCCTGAGTTTGTAGCGGCTTACGAAAGGGACGTTGCTGCCATGCCTGAACACCTGAGGCAGACACTGCGCCCTCTTTTGACCAATGATCGTGTGGCCCGGGACGAGCTCTTTTCGGAGGTCATTGCCTGCCGCCTCGGGGGACCGGCTAACATGGGATATGCGAACGCCTTGAAAGAAGCTTTTCCAGAGGTTCTAAAAGTGATGGGAGTGAGCTACTAAGTATGGTCAGTCATAAACCAAAAAAACAGGATATCGAGCCTTTTGCCGCCGAGGGCCTGGTGTCGCGTGCCTTGCGGGGCGAGATCTCAGTTCCGGCTGACCAGCACCACGAAGAACTGCCCAGTTACTATGAATGTGTGCGAGTGGATGCCGATGGTCGGCTTGTTATCGAGGTTCGAACTTACAACGGCAAGAATAAGACCATCGCCGGGGACGAGTGCTTACCAGGTTCGACAAAATATGCGGAGGTCATCGCCCGGCACGGGAAGCTCGTCCCAGGTCAAGTCAGCATGTTTTATCGATACCGAGATGGTCGAACCGAACTCAAGTAGCTAAACGGGGGTCGCTAGAGCCGCCCTAACTTTTCTTCTTGGTGTGCTCGAGTGGGGCAAGGCGGGACAGGAGTTCTACGTTCTGGGTCTTCAGCGCCTCCAGCTGGCCACGCAGCTCCGCTGCTTCTTTGATCAGCGCCTCTCGCTCCCTGCGCGTGGCTTCCTGCTCGGAGCGATGGCGGTTACGCTCAGCCTCGCCCTCGTTATGCAAGGGCTCAAGCTCCGCCTACTGCGATTTAACCTGCTGGCGCAGCTCGCCGCTGGCTGCTCTCAAGCCGGCTGCATCATTGTTGGCGCCTGGCACACGGCTTAGCAGCGAGCACAACCCATGGTCGCCAGTCGCACAGCCAAGAGCGTTCAGGTTCGCTCATCTGCAGAGCTGTTGTAGGGCGTCTAACCGCTGACGCCGAACACGTACCGGACGACGGATTCGTTTTAAGACCAGTGGTTCAGTTCCTTTATGTCAGGCCAGTATGGGCTGGTGGCAAGCTGGCTCTTGAACCGGCGCAGGAACTGGTCCCTGCTGACCTCTCCTTCATGGATGGACCAGGCAGCCTTACCGGCAGGCCAGACTTCCTCCAGGACCTTCCAGGCGAGATTGCCATTGCCGCTGTAAACCAGCTCCAGCATACAGTTCCAGAGCGATGGTGACAGATTGAGCGGCGATGAAGTGCCAGGCGACTGAGGCTTCATGTCCTCACGAATCTGCCGTATGCGTTCCTCCAGTAGCGAACGCTCCGGCGCAGGCGAGCGCATTATATTGGAAGCAAGCTCGTATTTGCCTTCCCGGAAACGCAGCACAATCGCCGGCAGGACCGAATCAACAAACGCTGCGTTCCAGTACGCGAATGTGCTGTCACGCCCGCGCACTTCGAAGACGCCATCACCGTCAATGTCCTGAAATGTCATCGGCGAATCCCGACCGTCAAGCGTGGCTAACTTCTTGAACTGGTCCCCCAGGGAGAAGATCGAATACTCATAGCAACAGTGCGCGCCTCCCGTGTAGTCCAGGACGACCAGATCTGGAATGCCATCGCCGGTGATATCGCGTGTCATGGGCAGCGTACCGGATACCGGCTCGCTCTCCCCGGCAATAAGGGGAGAGATGATGCTGATGTCGTCGGACTCGCCCTCGAAGTCTTTGCTGTAAACCACCTTGCCATTGTGCAGGATCTCGAACTTGGCGACCCTTGAATCCAGGCCCATAAGCGGTCGCAAGGCATAGCCATTCTCCAGCGCCGTCACCGACGGCTTGATGCGCACATTCTCGCCGGTGATTTGATCGGCTGTGTCGAACAAATCCTTTTGCTTGTCGGCAGGGAGCTTCAATTGTCCCTCCGTAGCCTGCTTCAGCTCCGTCTGTACAGCCTTGTCCGGGAACAAGAGCGGCAAACCGATGATCAGCCCCATGCCGGCGGCGACAACGGCTCCGATCGCAGCTACGCGCAACGAAATATTCTGAGATCCGTCCGCAGAAGAATTACCCTGTGACACGCGACACCCCTTACGCCCCCACCAGCACCTGATCGATCTTGGCTGCCAGGATGAAGTCGTTCTCGGACAACCCGTCGATAGCGTGAGTCCAGATTTCGATGCGCAGTGAACCCCAGCGAACCAGGAGATCTGGATGATGCCCCTGCTCCTCCGCCAGGGCGCCAATCTTATTGGCCAGCGCCAGCGATTGGGCGAAGTTGTCGAGCTTCACCATTTTGACGAGCTTCGGTCCGTCGGCCACTTGCCAGCCGGACAATTCATGCAAAAGCGGTTCGTACTGGGACGGCGTCAGCGGCGGCACATCGCCGCGACACGGCCCGCACTGTTTCTGCCAGAGCGCCACGAAAACTCCCTCCTTACCCGTCATATTCAGAATAGCCAGTCGCCCCGAGACAATCCACCTTAGCACCGGCCAACTTAACCTATGGTAAAGTCGATTTGTAAGTGTTCACTCAAGGACGTCTCCGCAATGTCATTCTGAGCCGAGCAAGGCGAGGTGAAGAATCTCTGACCGAGACGCGCCGCCGTGCGAGATTCTTCGTCGCCCCCGCCGGGGGCTCCTCAGAATGACAGGTGGGAATGCTCAGCACTGAACATGTACCACAATTCCAGTGGTACATTACTTTGTGTCGTAGGGGCGGGGCTGCCCGCCCGGAGATCGATGCCTTGGCCGAGCCGCCAGCAGACAACCGCACCAGGATTCCGTTGAAGCGCCTGCTTGTGGCCGCGCTGGCGCTGGTCACCGTATGCTGCGGGCTGTTCTTCTCATATCGGGCAGCGCTTGGCTACTCCCAGTATTTTGGAGCCTATCACGACGACGGCATTTACACGATTTGCGCCAAGGCTCTGGCGGAAGGCAAGGGCTACCGCATCATCTCGCTGCCCATGCAGCCACTTCAAACCAAATACCCGCCCGGATTTCCGGGAATCCTTTCGTTCGCTTTCCGCATAGAGCCTTCGTTTCCACAAAACATCGGCGTGATAGAGGCAATCTGCTCGACTCTGGGCATTTCCTTCCTTCTGGGCGCCGGTGCATTCCTGGTAACCAGCGGGCGGGCCACCCCGCTTCTGGCCCTTGCGGTGGTGGCGGCATCCTGGCTCAACCTCAATTTCCTGTCGTTCCTTCCCGTGCCCATGGCGGACATACCGTGCGCGGCTGCTTCCGTTTTTGCCCTGTCGTTGTGCGAGCATGCCGCGCGCAAGCGGAGCGACCGCGGGCAAGCCGGCAGCCTCAGCAGCGTGCTGCCGTGGATCGTGATCGGGCTGGCGTTGACCGCCTCAGTCTTGACTCATGTGATGGGCATGTTCGCAGTCGCAGCGGTGATCATCTACCTCTGCCTGAGACGCTTGTTCGGCCAGGCCGCCATCGTTATCGCCACCGGCGGCGTTGTTCTGGCGCCGGCATGGGCATGGGCGATCACGCATTCCGCCACGGAGCCGGCCACGCTCGTCTATTACACCAACTATGCCAAGGCGGCTCAATACACGGCCTCGCAGGGGGCACTGCCCGTCTTCATCGCCCGCAACATCGCGCGCGGGTTTACGGAGCTCATGGACATCGTTCTGCAATTTCTCAAGTCTCTGCCCATGTCTTCGCCCACGGACGCCGGCGCCTTCACCATATATGGTGCGGCATGGCTGGCGCTGGCGCTGGGAGTCGGGCAGGAGCTCTTCAAGCGCGGCCCCCGTAAACTGATCGCCATCTGGATAGT
>DATNRD010000014.1:0-4566 GCA_036703665.1 Candidatus Obscuribacterales bacterium | reverse complement strand
ATCGACAGCCTTGATGAGTCCTATGGAGCCGACCTGTATGAGGTCTTCGACCGGGTCGGTGGAGCGCCTTGCCAAGCCGTAGGCAATGCGCTTTACAAGCGGAAGCGCCGCCTGAATGATGGAGTCCCTCAAGGCAGGATCCCTGCCTTGGGCGTAAACCATCAGCCAGCGATGGATTTGATCCTGGCCTTTTTCCTTGTCCGTTTTGGGACTATCTCCAGATGATGGTGCTGCCGTTTTTGCCTGCAAACGCTTGCTCACTCGTTAACGCCCGTCCACTAGTTAATTGCTATTGTAGGGCACCGGGGCGCTATCTAGCGGTGGTTGGCACCCTACATTTAATGAAAGCCGGCCTCACCTTATCTGATTGATTACCGTAAAGATCGGCAGGTACATGCCAACCACAACCGACCCGACAATGCCGCCGATGCCCACCACCATAATCGGCTCCAGCAGTGAGGTGAGCGCCTCCACGGCATTTTCCACCTCCATGTCATAGAAGTCGGCAACCTTGGCCAGCATCTCGTCCAGCTTGCCGGTCTCCTCGCCCACGGCCACCATCTGGGTAACCATGGGCGGGAAGAGCGCGTCCTTGGCCATCGGCTTGGAGATGGTGCCGCCCTCCCGCACCTCGCGGTGGATTCGGTCCACCGACAGAGCCAGCACTGCGTTTCCGGAGGTATCCTTGACCACATCAAGAGCTGACAGCATGGGCACGCCGGCCTTTATGAGCGTGCCGAAGGTACGGCTGAAGCGGGCGATGGAAACCTTGCGGATGAGGTCGCCGAAGACCGGCAGCCGGATAAGGAAGCTGTCTATCTGAACCTTGCCGGCGTCGGTCTTGTACCAGGTACGTATGCCCCAGACGGCTGCCAGGACCGCCACGGCAAAAAGCGCCATCCAGATCGAGCGCATGAACTCCGAAAGCGACACCAGGAACTGCGTGTAGGCGGGCAGCTCGCCGCCCACGTTCTTGAACAGCCCCTGGAAAATCGGCAGGATGAAGGTGAGCATTGCCCAGAAGACCACGACAGCCACGGCCAGCACCACGGATGGATAGACCATGGCGGACTGGACTTTCTGGTTGAGCTTCTGGCGTGCCTCGAGGAAGTCCGCCAGCCGCTTCAATACGTCATCAAGGATGCCGCCCGTCTCGCCGGCCCGCACCATGGAGACGAAGAGCTTGTCGAAGACATCGGGATGCCTGGCCAGAGAGTCCGAGAGAGACTGTCCTGTCTCGACCGACCGGCGAACCGAATCCAGAGTCCGCTTCATCTTGGGATTCTCGCACTGCTCGACCATGATGGTCAGCGTGCGCAGCATGGCCACCCCCGAGCCGACCATGGCCGAGAACTGCCTGGAGAAGACAACCATGTCCTTGAGTTTGACGTGCTCGAAGACAGCCAGGAAAGAAAGACCGGCACCGGCACCGGCTCCTCCGCGCGGGCGGATGTCGACCACCTCCAGGCCGCGGGCAGAAAGCCGTGCTCTCAAGGCTGCCGGAGAATCCGCCTGGGCAACCGCTTCCTGTATGCGCCCGGTCTGATCCTTGATGCGGTAGAGATACTCAACCATGGTTGTCATTCAATCCTTGTGTCGAGCCCAACGACAGGTTTGGTTGCCTTTCACATGAGCCGGCCGCCGCCGGTGGCATAGGCCATCTGCTGCGGCCCGACCATGCGCTGAAAGTCCTCCGGGCGGCTGGTTTTAGCCAGGGCATCCTCGAAGGTGACAAGATTGTTCTTGACCAGCTGCGCCAGGTGCGACTCCAGCGTCTGCATGCCCTGCTGCCCGCCCATCTGGATCGAGGAGTAGATTTGAGCCGTCTTGGATTCGCGTATGAGGTTGGCGATAGCCGGGGTGTTGATCATGATCTCGAGAGCCAGCACGCGTCCCTTGGTTACCGGGCTGCCGCCAGGCTGCTGCTGCAGCTTGGGCAACAGTGTCTGGCTGAGCACGGCCACCAGACCGTTGGAGAGCATGACGCGCACCTGCTGCTGCTGGGAAGGGGGGAACACGTCCACGACGCGATCGATCGTCTGAGCAGCGGAGCTTGTGTGCAGCGTCCCGAACACCAGGTGACCGGTTTCGGCTGCCGTCAGCGCCAGCTGGATGGTTTCCAGATCGCGCATCTCGCCCACCAGGATGATGTCCGGATCTTCTCTCAATGCCGCTCTTAACGCATTGGCGAAGCTCTTCGTGTCGGCCCCCAGCTCACGCTGGCTCACCACCGACTTCTTGTTCGGGTGCATGAACTCGATTGGATCCTCGATGGTAAGGATGTGCTCGGAGCGATTCTCGTTGATCCAGTCGATCATGGCAGCCAGCGTCGTTGATTTGCCCGAGCCGGTAGGACCGGTGACCAGCACCATTCCACGGGGCTTGTGCGCGATCTCCTTTACCACCGGCGGCAAGCCCAGGTCTTCAATAGACGGCACGCGCGAGGCAATCGTACGCAGCGCAGCCGCGTAGTTGCCCCTGTCTTTGTAGACGTTGACGCGAAAGCGCCCCAGCCCCTCGACGCCGTAGCTGCAGTCCAGCTCGTAGGTCTGCTCCAGGGTGCGGCGTTGTTCGGGGGTGAGAATCGAGAAGACCAGCCGCTGAACTTCGTCTTTGGTGAGCGGATCGAAGTCGGTCCTGATGAGCTTGCCCGCCACCCTGATGATAGGAGGCTGCGTGGCTTTCAGGTGCAGGTCGGAGGCCCCCCGGTCGAAGCAAAGTTGCAGAATCTCTTGCATCTCGATTGGCATTACACGTTCCCCTCTTCGCCGGCCTCACATCTGCCACCGGCAGCCGCTTACACCAACGCCCACTGCCAGATCGCGCCAGGCCCGGTCATGCAGCGGTGCTCCTGCCGTTGCGCGGCGTCTGGCAGTACGGGCACAACTGCCATTCCCCCAGGACCTCCGCCTCGCAACCACCGCAGACCATCTCCAGCTCCGCCTCCGCCTGCGAGAGCCCGCACTTCGGGCAGCTCGACCAGCCCTCCTCCTGCAGCACGCCGCAACGGACGCAGGATCTCTTGAGCTCGTGCTGACAGAACGGGCACTTCACGAAATCGTCGCCGATGGGATTCTTGCACTTGGGGCAGAGCTTGTCCTCACCACCGGTATCAGACAGCGTCACGCGTATGACCTCGTCGACGGTCGTGAGACCCTGGGCGACCAGGCGAATGCTGTAGTCCTTCAAAGGCACCATGCCGGCCTGCTTGGCAGCAAAACGAATCATGGAGGTGGTGGCACTGCTGGCGATGAGCTCGCGGATTTCCTCGTTGATTTTCATCACCTCGTAAACGCCAACGCGTCCCTTATAACCCGTGTTGTTGCAGCCCTCGCAGCCCTTGCCGCGACGAAAGATAGGCCAGCCCTTGCTGTTGACGTGGAGCTTGTAGTACTGCGCCGTGGACTCCGCCACCTTGTCCTGCTGCTTGTCCAGCAATCCCAGGTACTCGAGCGTGTGGCGCTCGGGAAGGTACTCCTCCGTGCACTCCGGACAAACCCGCCTGACCAGGCGCTGAGCAACGACGCCCAGCGTGGCCGAGGCGGTCAGGAAGGGATCGACTTCCATCTCGTTCAGACGCGTGACCGCTCCAGGAGCGTCGTTGGTGTGCAAGGTGGTAAACACCAGGTGACCGGTAAGCGCCGCTTCCACGGCGATCTTGGCTGTTTCACGGTCGCGCGTTTCACCGACCAGCATGATGTCCGGGTCCTGGCGCAGGAAGGCTCTGAGGATACGCGCGAAATCGAGCCCTTTTTCTCGCAGCACCTGCACCTGAGTGATGCCGGCCATGTCGTATTCAATCGGGTCTTCGGCGGTGACGATGTTGACTTCCGGCGTGTTGCGCTCGGCAAGGGCCGAATAAAGCGTGGTTGTTTTACCGGAACCGGTAGGGCCTGTGACGAAGATGATTCCGTAGGGCTTTTTCACCATCTCACGGACAAGCTCGAGGATATCGGGTTCCGTGATGAGCTTATCGAGACCGAGTGTCGTGTTGGATTTGTCGAGAATACGCATCACGACCTTTTCGCCGTGCTTGCCGGGAATGGTAGAGACACGGAAGTCGATGTCCTTGCCTGAGAACCTGACGCGAATGCGCCCGTCCTGCGGCACGCGGCGCTCGGCAATGTCGAGGTCGGCCATGATCTTGTAGCGCGAGACAAGAGCAGCGAGGATTGCCTTGGGCAGGCGCCGGTCAATGAACATCACGCCATCGAGGCGGTAACGCACCGTCACTTCCTTCTCCTGCGGCTCGACGTGGATATCCGAGCAGCGACGCTTGATGGCTTTGGCCAGGATCTGGTTGGCCAGAAGCACGATCGGAGCATCCTGTGCCTGCCTGGCCAGATCCAGGTCGTTTACGTCCTCTTCCGACTCGGCCATGACATCGAGCGTGCTCAGGTCGACGTCTGCCTCTATGAATGTCTGGTGGTCCGCCTCCTCGAATTGCTCGAACTCCTCTTCCTGGCGCTTGGCGTAGACCGTTTCCATGAAATGCTGGAAGTCGTCTTCCGTACAGACGACAGGCTTGATCTGGATACCCTTCAAGCGATACTTGATGTCATCAAG
>DATNRD010000013.1:0-6714 GCA_036703665.1 Candidatus Obscuribacterales bacterium | reverse complement strand
GGGCTCTTTTTCACGCATCAAATGGCGGTGCTCAGGGAATCAGGCACTCGCGTGGTGATTATCGCGGGCAACCACGATGCGGACAACAAGATGAGCCGCAGCCTGCGCTGGCCGGACAACGTCAAGGTGCTCGCCAGCCGCGAGCCGGAGAGCTACCGGATGGATGACATCGGCGTGGTGGTCCACGGGCAGAGCTTCGCGACGGCCACTGTCACCGAGGACCTGTCGCAATCCTATCCCCTGCCTCTGCCGGGCATGTTCAATATCGGGCTTTTGCACACTTGCCTTACCGGGCGTGAGGGGCACGAGCCATACGCCCCATGCACGCTGGCGGCGTTGAGTGCGAAGGGTTACGATTACTGGGCGCTCGGTCATGTGCACACCCGCGAGGTCCTTTGCGAGCAACCACCGGTGGTGTTCCCAGGCAACCTGCAGGGGCGGCACATTCGCGAGACCGGCCCGAAGGGGTGCATGCTGGTGAGTGTGGACGGGAGGGGCTCAGCGTCGCTGCAGTTCGAAGCTCTGGACGTGCTGCGCTGGGCGCTGTGCAAGGTTGATGCCACGGATGTCACCTCGCCCGAGTCCTTGCTGGACAGGTTCGCATCCGAGGGACTCAAGACGGTGAAGGAGAGTCAGGGACGTCCGGTAGCCATGCGTGTCGAGTTTGTCGGTGCCACGCCGCTCCATGAAAAAATCAAGAACGACGTCACTCGCTGGACCAGCCAGGTGAGAGCTGCTGCCATTGAATGTGGTGGCGGGCAGATATGGGTCGAGAAAGTGAAGTTTGGCACCGCTGCGCCCGCAAGGCGCTCCGTGCCGGAAGAAATCCAGGGGCCGCTGGCCGAGCTGTCCGGACTGGTCAGGGAACTGCGGGACGATCCCGCTTCCCTGGCCGAGCTGAGCGGGCAACTTGCTGACCTGAGGAGCAAGCTGCCGGTGGAGCTCAAGGACCGCCGCGATGGGCTGGCGCTGGATGACGTTCAATATCTGGCCGGCGTGCTGGAGGAGGCGGAGAGCCTGCTGGTTGGCCGGCTGCTGTCGGGGGGCAAAAAGTCATGAGATTTCTTTCGCTCCAGCTTATCGCCTTCGGACCGTTCACAA
This sequence comes from Candidatus Obscuribacterales bacterium, assembly GCA_036703665.1. Classification (GTDB taxonomy): domain Bacteria; phylum Cyanobacteriota; class Vampirovibrionia; order Obscuribacterales; family Obscuribacteraceae; genus DATNRD01. The sequence goes on along the minus strand of DATNRD010000013.1, from coordinate 5,613 downwards.
ACGTATCAGTCGATCTATCGGGCGGCCGGCACGGTCTGCACATCGTATTCGGGCGCAACGAATCGGGCAAGAGCAGTGCACTGCGCGCCCTGCGGCAGCTCCTTTACGGCATTCCCGCCAACAGCACCGATAATTTCGTACACCCTTACGCCAACATGCGCGTCGGTGCCACCATTGAGAGCGCGGACGGAAGAAGGCTCGAGGTGGTCAGGCGCAAAGGAAACAAGAACACGCTGCGAGATGCTGACGACGGGCCGGTTGATGAGAATGTCTTGTCCGGGCTCCTGTCCGGAATCGACCAGCGCCAGTTTGAGGTCATGTTCGGGCTGGATCACGACACCCTTGTAAGGGGAGGGCACGACCTCATATCCGGTGGCAGCGATCTCGGACAGATACTCTTCAGCGCCGGCGCCAGCATAGCCGGCGTGCAGAGCGTTCTGTCCGCGCTTGAAGAAGAGGCGAAGAGCCTGTTCTTGCCGGCCGGCAAGGTGCCGCGCATCAACGAGACCGTCAGGAACCTGAACGACTTCCGCTCGCAACTGAAGTCGAAACAGCTGTCGGCTTCCGAGTTTACGAAGCATGAACAGGCGCTGCACGATGCGCTCAAGCTAAAGGATTGCTATGAAACCGATCTGTTTGCCAGACAAGCAGAGCTGAGGCGCCTCGAGAGGCTGCGCGATGCGCGGCCGATTGTTGTGCAGCGGGCGCTGTGCCTTCAAGCGCTGCAGCAGCTCGGCGACGCAGTCAGCCTGCCGGCTGATTTCGCCGAGCGGGTACGGGACCTGCTCAATCGCCGGCAGAATGCCACCAGCGGCGCCGAGCTGGCCGCGCAAGCCATTGATACTATCGAGAAGCAGATTGCGGACATTCGTGTGCCTGACGCGCTGCTCAAGCACGCAGAGTCTATCGAAAGCCTTTACAAGGAATTAGGCGGTCACCTGAAAGCGGCGCAAGATCGCATCAAGCTGGAAACTCAGTTGCGCGATTGCGAGGCGGAGGCATTCAACATATTGAAATCACTGGGCAAGGCTCCGGCGCTCGATCAATGCGATCACTTGCGGATGACGACGCAGCAGAGAGCACTGCTGAACGATCTCATGCTCAAGGCCGAGGCCGTGCAGGCAGCCAGCCGCACAGCACAGCAGCAGCGCATCAAACTGGAGCAGGAGCTGTCACTAAAGCGCCAGGAGTTCTCCCAGCTGCCGCCACAACGTGATGTAGCGCCCCTGCAGGCGGAGCTGCGCCGGCTGCAGAAGCTGGGTCAAATCGAGCAACAGCTCGATGCCCTGAGCGAGGAGATCGAGAAGCTGAATGCTCGGATTGAAATCGGCAAGAGCAAGCTGGCTTTGTCGGGCAGGCAGACTTCAGAAATCGGGCGAATGGCGGTTCCCCTGCCGGAAACCATCGAGAGATTCCGCGACGACATCGAACGCTGCGAGCGCGAGCTGGAGGAGTTCGACGCCCGCTTGAAAGAGTCCGAGCAGGCACTGGAGAAGGTGCAGCAAGAGATTGACAGGCTCGAGCTGGAAATGGACGTTCCTACCGAGGCGGCTCTTCTGGAGACACGCGCCAGGCGCGATCGCGGCTGGCAAATGATCAAAGGCTGGTGGATTGATGGCCAGTGCGATGCCGAAGCCATATCGGCGTTCACCGGAGAGCCTCCCACCAAGCAGTCGCTGGCGGACAATTACGAGCACAGCGTAGCCGGCAGTGATGAAACGGGCGACCGGTTGCGTCGTGAGGCGGAGCGCGTCGGGCAAAAGGCTTCCTTGCTTGCTCAGCGGGCAGAGATAGAGCGCCAGATTGCCGACCTGCGGGCCTGCCGCACCAGGTCTGTTGCCGCAGGCGAAGATCTCGGGCGGCAGTGGGCTGCATTGTGGTCGGCGCTGGGGGTCGAGGCAGCCACGCCCAGGGAGATGCTGAAGTGGCGAAACTGGTTCGAGAAGCTGACCGAACTGGTGCTCGAGGTCGGGGACAAGCGTACGACCCAAGCCAGGGTTGCCGAACAGGTCGAGCAGGCAAAGAGTGCCGTTCTGGCTGCGCTGGAATCGGCCGGTGAAAAGGCTCCCGGCTCTCCGGTGAAGCTGGAGACCCTTCTGGAACGGGCGGATGAAGTGGTGCAGGCAGCAGGCGAGGTCGAGAAGACCCGGCAGGTGCTTGCCGGCGAAGTGAAGCGTTTGACGGAAGAGTTGCGCCGGAACAGGGAAGAAGAAGAGCGAGCCACCGCCGAGCACGACCGCTGGTCTGAGTCGTGGAAGCATGCCGTGGCGGCGTTAGGGCTTCCCGACAGTGCCACCACGGTGGAAGCGCGTGCGGTCGTCGAACAGCTGGACAGCTTGTTTTCCAAGTTGTCGCTGCGGGCGAGCCTCAAGCAGCGAATTGCAGGAATCGATCGTGACTCCGAGGCCTATGAGCAGAGGGTACGGGAGCTGGTGCATGCCGCCGCGCCGGATACCTCGCTTAGCGACTTGAACCTGGCCGTCGAGGACCTGAAGTCGCGGCTGAAGATGTGCGTCGACCTGAAGGCTCGGCAGCAAGCGCTCGTCCAACGGCTTGCCGAGCAGCGCCAGATCCTGGAGGAGCAGAGGGAAAGCCTTACGGCCGCGGGCGACGCCCTGGCCGTCATGTGTGCCGAGGCGCGCTGCCAGATGCCTGAGGAGCTGCTGCCCATCGCGCGGAAATCCCAGGAAGTGCAGGCGCTGAGACAGCGGGTATCAGAAATGGATCACCAGCTGGCGCCGCTTGCCGCTGGTCTTGACCTCGATGCATTCATGGCTGCGGTGCAGTCGGCTGATGCGGATACGCTGGAGCAAGATGTCCAGAGGTTGAGCGAGAAAATAAGGGAGTTGCATGAGCAGCTGCAGACCGTCAACCAGACAATCGGCAGCGCACGCAGCGAACTGGATCGCATGAATGGTGGCGCCGACGCGGCGGTGGTGGCAGAGCAGATGGAGGGACTGCTGGCGCGCTTGCGGGACGACTCGGAGCAGTATGCGCGCCTTAAGATTGCTGAGTGGCTCTTGCGCAGGGCTGTGGACCGTTATCGGGAGAAGAACCAGAACCCGGTGTTGCGCAGGGCATCTGAAATATTTGCCAGGCTGACCGGCGGGTCGTTCGCCGAGCTGAAACCGGAGGTGGACGAGCGCGACCGGGCCGTCCTGCTCGGTGTCAGGGGCGACTCGCGAGAGGAGGTTTCTCTGGAAGGAATGAGCGAGGGAACCAGGGATCAACTCTACCTTGCCCTTCGCCTGGCCAGCGTGGAGCACATCTTGAAGCGGCAAGAGCCGATTCCCTTCATTGTCGATGACGTACTGGTCAACTTCGACGACCAGCGCGCCGTGGCAGCCTTGATGGCACTGGCCGAGCTGTCGAGGGCAACGCAAGTGATCATGTTCACGCACCACGCGCACATCGTTGAGCTGGCGCGCGGCTCCCTGCCGGCATCCGACCTCTTTGTGCATGAGCTGGAACCGCGTAGTGCAGCTATTCCCCGTGCAGTCGCCGTGGGGTGATTACAGTCGTGGATCGCCCTGGGGGCGTCGGCATCCTGCCAGCTGGAAGCCGGCGCTCCCGGGGAGAACCGGGAAACTGTATCACCGCATGGGCCTGAGTCAGCGCCCCGGCGTGCGGGCAGCATGGCGGTACATGTTCAGTGCAGTGCGCCTACCGCTGCCGTCATTCTGAGGAGGGGCGAAGCCCCGACGAAGAATCTAGTATGTTGACATCCAAGCTAATGAGCACGCAGGCACGCGTCGTGGACCTTCAGGAAGTTGGCTAGATCCTTCGCTCGCTGCGCTCGCTCAGGATGACATGAGAGTGGGCTCGCTTAGGATGACATGTGAGTGGGCTCGCTCAGAATGACATGTGAGTGCAGTTCACTCAACATGTTCGCATGGCCGCGCAACGACAGCACGAAGGAAAACCGCGACGGGCAGGGTCACTGTGCGAGGGTTTTGCTTCCGGCTTCCGGTTCGCTAAAATTGGTGCGTGAGCCGTGAGGTGGATGGAAGTGACGACATGAGCAGAAACAGTTGCGCTGGTGTCAATCCGTTATCCAGATGCCGGCGGTACGTGCTGGTGGCCTGTTTGGCGACGTCCTGCTCGGTCGGGCAGGCACCAGGACTGGCGCTCAATGAGCTCGAGCAGATCTGGCCGCAAGTGCAGCGCGAAGGGAGCGAGGCGCTGGACGCCAACAAATTCTGGATTGCTGAGCCGCTGCTCAAGGAAGCTGTCACCGAGGCCGAAAGCTTTGGAACTGGCGACCTGCGGCTGGCCAAAAGTCTCGGGGAGCTCGGGCGGCTTTACACCATCCGCGGCCGCTTCGCCGATGCCGAGCCGTACCTGGAACGGGAGCTGGCCGTCAGGGAACAGGCGCTGGGCAGGCAAAACGGCGAGATCATACCGCCCATGGGGGCGCTCATCGCCTTTTATCTGACATACGGTACGGCAAAAAAGGCAGAGCCGCTCACGGAAGAGTTGCTGTCGCTCGTGGAGGGCAAATTGCGGGAGCCGGCTTCGCAGAGGCAAGGCACCGTCAAACTGGAAAAAGGCATGCCGTTGCAGGCGTGGGCGGGAACGGTCGCCGTCGGTGCGGGCGATCCGCTCATCGAATGGGCTATAACATGCGATGCCCTTGGCGATCTCTATCGAAGAGGCGAGAACTTCGATATTGCCGAAAGACTCTACAAAGCAGCATTGGACCTGAAGGCAAGCGTACTGCCCAAAGAGCACCTCTCGCTGGCAAACAGTTACGACAGTCTCGGCAGTCTCTGCCTGGCCAGAAACGAATACGCTGAGGCAGAGTCGTATTTCAGGGAGGCGCTGGCAATCACGGAAAAGACTCTGCCGCCGGATAGCCCTCAGGTATATGGACGTCTGGATAAGCTGGCGAAGTGCCTGATCAAGGCAGGAAAAACCAGGCAGGCCGAGGAGTTGTATCAGCGGGCCCAGGGCCTCTGGAAGTCTGAACCGTCGAGAAACTTCAACGAGGCACGCGCGCTGTTCGCGCTTGGATCGCTCTATGTCGAGCAGAAGAACTATGCCGCGGCAGCGCCGTTGCTTCAGGAAGCACTGCGGTTGGCGGAGAGCATAAACGGACCCTGGTCGATTTCGCTTGTTCCGTATCTGGAGAAATACGCTTACACATTGTATTACCTGGGCAGGAAGCCCGAGTGGGAATCCTTGCGGGCCAGAGCTAATACCATAGCCGGTGTCACACAACAGTAGTCTGCGGCGGCGCGGGAACGGACGCCGTCATCTTGGATTGTCGGGATGCTATCATCGTCGTCATGGTTCACGAGGCAACGCGGTTGGACAAAAAGCTCGCCTGTCCGGCAGAGGGGTTTGTCATCTACAGGGATGAGCGCTTCCTGGCCGTCAACAAGCCGGCAGGCATGCTGGTTCACCGCGGGCAGGACAACGACGATGTGACGGTCGCCGATATCGTCAGGGACGAGCTGGTCGGTGCCCCGGTGCATGCCGGTCACCGCTTGGATCGCCCCACCAGCGGTGTATTGCTGTTCGCGCTGGATAAGGACGCCGCTCGTTGCTTGCAGGAACAGTTTGAAGGCGGGCGCGTGGTCAAGCAATACCTGGCGCTTGTGCGCGGTCCCA
>DATNRD010000012.1:0-3955 GCA_036703665.1 Candidatus Obscuribacterales bacterium | reverse complement strand
AAGCGCCTGGCCAGAACGGATCAGTGGATCAACTGGGTGGAGCCCATCTTGAACCGCGTCTCGCCGATGTTGAGCGACCCGCGCATCCGCCCCATCCTCACCAAACCCAAAGGCGATATCAACCTGAAGAACATCATTACCGAAGGCAAAGTTCTGCTGGTCAAGGTCCCGCAGGGGCAGCTCGACCAGAACGCCAACCTGCTCGGCAGTCTGCTCGTCACGGGTCTCAAGCGCGCGGCGCTGTCCATCGCCACCGGCTCCTCGCGCAAGCATCCATGCAGCCTCTATCTCGACGAGTTCGACAACTTCATAGAGAAGGAGACGGTCGACTCGCTTACCTCCGAAACCAAGAAGTTCCAGATTGGTTTGATCGGGGCTGTGAAGACGCTGCAGCACCTGCCCGAAGACTTCCGGAGCCAGCTGGTCATCAACGTCGGCACCATGTGCATATTCGCCCTGGCCAAAAAAGACGGCGACATGCTGGGACCGCAGATGTTCCGCGTTGACGGTCGAAAGGTGAAGCACCAGACAATCACCAACATCTTCAACCGCGTCAACTCGTCGCCTCAGTTCGAGCTCATTTCCGACGAAGAAAAGCTCAACATCGACAGGGTGGTCGGGCAGGAGGAGCGCACTTTCTTCTGCTACCGCGTAGGCACGGTGGCTGGTGTCTTCCACATGAAGTCGCCTGAGTTCAAGGACATCCCCGACAAGGAAGTCAACTGGACGCTCATGGACGACATGTACGGCAAGCAAGCGCCGGACGGCTGAGGACCAGGCTTGCATGGAAGGCAGCCGGCGCCGGGTTCTCTCGGAACGCCTGCCGTCCTGGCCCTCTCCTAAAACCGGCAGGACAGCCGTCATGGGGTCAGATTAACCGGCTTGGTCTGGCGGATGTCCCGCCCCGGCGCGGGCGGAGGCCGCCCGGCCCGCAAGGCATCTGTTGAGATATAGTTTAAGTGGGTAAGTTCTAGGTAGGACTAGCTGAAAGGCTCTGGGCACAGCGATGGTTGAAGCAGCGACTGGACGGAACATCTGGGAAGAGAAAATTGCCGACCTGCGCCGGTACGACCTCGATGGCGTCGAGCAAGAGCAACTCAATCCCATGGACATTATCAGTTGGCCGGTGCCGGGGCTGACGTTCGTGCGGATCGAGGGGATTTTGAGGTCGTGGGACATCGAGGGGGAAAAGCAAAAGGCCAACCAGATGTCCCAGAATCAGCAGGACCCCAACCAGCTCCCGAAGCGCATGTACCTAATGGAGGATGCGCTCACCGGACTGAACAGCCAGAAGGCCAACGTTGCCTTCCTGGTCCTGGGCAGCAAGCTGGGCGTCAACTATTACATGGGCATGTCCATTCCCGGTCTGTCCGACGGCGGCAACGGCGATGAGGAGTCGACCAAGACAGCCTACACAACGCTCAAGTCAATCCTGCACAGCGTCTACAACGGGGTCGATATATGGAAGGACCCATTCACCTCCGAGCAGGTTAAGAATTTGATCTCGCCGCTGGCCAACCACGTCGGCATCGTGACCGGGATTCCGTCGCTCAAATCGGGCGGCGACACGATGGAATCCGAGCAAATAGAGCGCCTGGCGGCCGGCTTGATGGGGCATGATTTCGGCATCCTGTGCCTGGCCGTGCCCATTCCGCAGGCTTTTGTGAGCAAGGAGGAGTTCTCCGTAGTCGACCAGATCCAGCGCGCCCAGGAAAACGAAGACCCGGAGAAGAAACGGCGTATCAAGTACTACCTCGAGCTGCAGGATGCTTACCTCAAGCACGTCCAGCTGGGCACCGCTATCGGGCACTGGCAGGTGGGCTACTACTTCTTCGCTCCCGACAGGTCGGTCTTCGTGCGGCTGCAGTCGCTGCTCAAGGCTACGTACACCGATGAAATGAGCCGCCCGACGCCGTTCCGAACGCACGAGATCAAGGGCTTGAAGCCGCACCTGGAGCAGTTCGGGCTCTTGCGCAACACGCGCACCGGGGAGCAGTTTCAATCGCTGTTGAGTTACAAGTTCCTCACGCCGCTCAACAGCCGAATGCTATCCGGGCTGGTCCACCTGCCGAAAAAGGAGATGGCCGGCTTCCGCGTCAGGCGCTCTGCCGAGTTCGGTCTGGCCCCTGTTCCGCCGAGGAATCCCAACCGCGCCATCGCCATCGGCAACATACTGGACAAGGGTGTTGACACAGGCAACCTCTTTTACGTCGACTTAGATGCGCTGCAGAAGCACGTCATCGTCTGCGGGGTAACCGGAGGCGGTAAAACCAACACCACCTTCTACTTGACCGGGCAGCTCTGGAAGTGGAAGGTTCCATTCATGGTGGTTGAGCCGGCCAAGTCGGAATACCGGCACATGCTGCTCATGTCCGAGCAGTTCAAAGGCGTAGGGCAGGCGTTCTCCCTGGGCGACGAGACAGTATCGCCTTTCCGATTGAATCCCTTCGAGATTATGAAAGGGGTCAAGGTCATGTCCCACCTCGACTCTTTGAAATCGGTGTTCAATGCCGCCTTCGAGATGTATTCGCCGATGCCGCAGGTTCTGGAAAAAGCTCTTAACCAGATATACGCCGTGCGCGGTTGGGACCTGATCAATAACACATGCCGCCGCTTGCCTCCTGGCATAAAACCGGGTGATCCGGACTGCCCGCCCGAAATTTACCCGACCATGAAGGATCTCTTTGAAATAATCGACCCGGTCGTGGAGAGCTTTGGTTACTCGGACAAAATCGGACCAGACGTCCAGGCGGCTATGAAAGCCAGAATCGGCTCGTTGCTCATCGGCGGCAAAGGGATGATGTTGAACACTCGCCGCTCGATTCCCATGGACCTCCTGTTCGGGCGCCCGACCGTGGTCGAGCTGAAGATGGTGTCGGAAGACAGCGAAAAGTCATTCCTGATTGGCATGATCCTGGTGTTCCTTTACGAATACCGAGAGGCAATGGGACCACGCGACCAGTTGCAGCACGTCATGGTCGTTGAAGAAGCGCACCGCCTGCTGAAAAACGTGCCGACCGGAGGGGGCGGCGAGTCAGCCAACCCCGCAGGCAAGGCGGTAGAGTTCTTCACGAACATGCTGGCGGAAATCCGTTCGTATGGTCAGGGCTTCATCATCGCCGACCAGATCCCCAACAAGCTTGCGCCGGAAGCGCTCAAAAACACGAACCTGAAGATCATGCACCGCATCGTCGCCGTGGACGACCGTGACTCCATGGGCGGTGCCATGAACCTCGATGACCATCAGAAGCGGCACGTCACCGCTCTCGGACAGGGGCGCGCTGTCGTTTACGCCGAGAGAATGGAAATTCCATTCCACATGCAAATCATGTTCGACAAGACAAAGGAAGTGCCACCGCCCGAGACACCGGAAGAGTCTGACGCGGTTGTTCGCGAGGCGATGAAGGGCATGAACATCATTCAGTCCTTCGACCGGCACCTCGGTTGCAAGTTCTGCCTGCACAGGTGCGACCCGGCGATCCTGGACACCGCGATTCCGGTGGCAGACGATCCCATTTTCCGGCAGGTATACAACCGCTATGTCCTGTCCACCATTAAGGATCTAACGCAGCTCGTGCACTTCCGGGCCCAGATTATCCACGAAATTCAACGTATCATCGGCGGCCGGGCCCGTACCGGCAACATCACAGGCATAACCTGGTGCGCGCTTACACAGGCGACCGAGCGGTACTTCGAGCGCAAGGGCGAAGAGCACTGGTGGATGATGGATCAGGTGCGCGAGCAGCACTTGCGCTGGCTCAACCTGCTGCGTCCCGCCTTCCAGCCGACGGAGGTGAACCGGCGCCTGGACATCTCCGTTTTGAGGCAGTGGCGTGACGACTTTGTCGAACTGCACAAGCGCGACCAGGGTCCGCTGCCAACCTGCGGTCCCTGCACATCCAAGTGCCTGTATCGCTTCGAGGTCGTGGAAACCTGCCGCGATCCCAAGATCAAA
>DATNRD010000011.1:0-7549 GCA_036703665.1 Candidatus Obscuribacterales bacterium | reverse complement strand
ACGCCGACAAGCTTACTTTCGAAATTGCCAGCCAGAAGGTGGTGGCGGAGGGCAACGCTCACTCCGAAGTGCAGGGACAAAGCGAAGCAGCCAACTCCCCATCCGATAAGGGTGCGGGCATTTCCAAACCAGCCCCGGGAGAAAAGATAATTACCGACTCGGATCGCCAGGAGTACGACAAATCCGCCGATAAGTTCGAGGCACTGGGCAACGTGCGCGTCAAGCACGGGGACATATTCGTCACGGCCAACAAGCTGCAGCTCGTCTACGGAGTCGATAAGAAGCCAGAGACGGCGGTGTTCACCGGCAATGTGGTCGCCACGCAGGGACAGAACAAGACCACCGCCGACATGATCACTTACTCGCTGCCGACCAAGCGGCTGCAAGCCACCGGACACGTCAAGTCGCAAGTAATACAGCCACGCAAAGCCGATGGCTCAAAAAAGGGGGACCTTCTAAGCGGTGAGTCCGGTCCCGGCACCGGTGGTGGTGCCCCCGGAACTGGTGCCATCGCGTCGTCCGGCAGCGGCGCCACCGGTGCCGGTGGACAGCTTGACGATTCTTCGGACCCCATCATCATCACCTCGGACGCCCAGGACTACAGCCAGGACACCAGGCGCATGTCGGCCGAGGGCAACGTGCGCGTTTATTACCAGGACACAGTGGGGATGGGCCCCAAAGTTATACTGCTGCGCAACGAGGACGGCAAGGCCGACAAGGTGATTTTCAGCGGACGCTCGCAGGTTTCGCAACCAGGCAGGCGCTGGATCGCCGACAGGATCACCGTTACGGTAGCGGACAAGCGGGTTCTTGCTGAAGGGAACACCAAAGCGCTCATCATCCAGCAGCCCAGCAAGGCACCCAATCGGACCCCGGCACCGGCCTTCCAGCTCGCCGGCAGAGGCAACGCCATCAGCTCAAAAGGGATCGAGGCACCGCAATGACGCTAATCGTAGAGCACATCCAGAAAAGCTATCACGGTCGTCGGGTTGTCGACGATGTAAGCTTTTTTGTTCGAGCCGGCGAGGTGGTGGGGCTTTTGGGCCGAAATGGCGCGGGCAAAACAACCTCCTTCGACATGGTGCTTGGGCTGGTCAAGCCCGAAAAGGGCTCTATCCGGCTTGAGGAGCGTGAAATCAGCCGCTTGCCCATTCACTTGCGCAGTCGCCTGGGCATCGGCTATCTGCCCCAGGAAGCCTCCGTGTTTCGCAAGCTGTCCGTCAGAGACAATTTGCGCATAATCCTCGAACTGGTCGGCTTTTCGCGCAGGCAACAAGATGAAAGGATAGCCAATCTGCTAATGCAGTTCGGCCTGGAGCATCTCGAGCACGTTCTGGCCGTTCAACTGTCCGGCGGTGAGAGAAGACGCCTGGAGATCGCCCGCTGTCTGGCGACAGAGCCCCGGTTCATCCTGCTCGACGAGCCCTTCACAGGCATCGACCCCATTTCGATTGCCGACATCCAGAGCCTTATCCGGCGCTTGCGCGACGAGTGGGGGCTGGGGGTGCTTTTGACCGACCACAATCCGCGGGCGACATTGAAGATCACGGACCGCGCTTATCTTATCGACCACGGCAAGATTCTCGTGGCAGGCTCGTCTTACGAAGTAGCCAACAGCCCGCTTGCCCGGAGACACTATCTTGGCGAGGACTTCACCTTATGATCTTCGGCGTCAAACTGCTCGACCGCTACATCGCCAACGAGTTCTGGCAGCCGTTGTTGTTCGGCATCGGCATAGTGACCGGCGTTTGGTTCGGCGCCGATCAGTTGAAGACCATCTTCAACCTGATCATGAAGGCGGGTGTTCCGCTCAATCTGGCGCTGATGATCCTCGGTCTCCATCTGCCCGAGATCATCGTCATGACCATCCCGATTGGCGTGCTGCTGGGAACACTGCTCGTGTTCAACCGGTTGAGCGGCGACTCGGAAATCATCGCGCTCAGGACCAGCGGAGTGAGCTTCTACCGCATCATGGCGGCGCCTCTGGCGTTCGGCATCATCACCAGCCTGGTCAGCTTCGGCATCAACGAAGGCATCGCGCCGATTGCCAACCGCACTTCCAAGAAGCTGGAATTTCTCGCGCTCTACAAGAGTGAGCTCCCCGCAGGAACGGCAAACTTCACATATATGGAGAGGGGCAAGGATCTTTCGATTCAAAGAATATTCTTCATAGGGTACGCTCAGGGCAAGAACATCAACAACGTCATCATCCTCGATTTCAGCCGGAACAACCTGGTTCAGATAATCAGCGCCGCCTCCGGACTGTGGAACCACGGCGAGTGGCTGCTCAACAAAGGCCGGACCTATGTGCTTTCCGGCAACAGCGACATCACGCGCATCCTTCAGTTCGACAAGCTGACCATTCCCGGAGTCAAGAACGTTCAGCAGGCCCTGGACACTGGACGCGTGACTCCCAAAGAGATGAACATGATCGAGCTGGGAAGGCACATCGATCTGCTCAAGCGGTCCAACTCGTGCGGCAACGATCTGCTTGTTCGCTACTATCAGAAATTTTCGCAGCCGCTCGCCTGTCTTATAGTGGCGCTGGCCGGCGCGCCGCTCGGGCTTCTGGCCAGGCGCTCACGCAGCTATATCGGGCTCGTCTACAGTGCTGCCATTGTGTTCCTCTATTACGTGTTGCAATCGAGTTCCGGCGCCCTGGGCGAGGCCGGGCGCCTCGACCCCATGGTTGCGGCCTGGCTGCCCAATATCGTGATTGGGGCTCTCGGCCTGGTGATCCTGTATTTCAAGGCAAAATAACAAGCCTTGACGACCTATCGCGTTTGCTCAGCAGCATTCAGCCAGTGTCATGCCGACCCGCACAGCGGCGAAGGATCTCCCGCGGCTCAAAGCTGAGATTCTTCGCTCCGCTCAGAATGACATGTTGAGCGCTCAGAATGACATGTTGAGCGCTCAGAATGACATGTCGAGCACTCAGAATGACATGTTGAGCGCTCAGAATGACATGTTGAGCGCTCAGAATGACCAGTTAGGCGAGGATTAGCGTAATCTATGGTAAGGATTCACTCAAGGACGTCTCCGCAATGTCATTCTGAGCCGAGCAAGGCGAGGCGAAGAATCTCTGACCGAGACGCGCCGCCGTGAGAGATTCTTCGTCGCCCCCGCCGGGGGCTCCGCAGAATGACAGGTGGGAATGCTCAGCACTGAACACTTACAATCAATGTTACGGGCAGGCAAGTCTTGAAACTTCTCGACCGGTTCTTCCGCATAAGCGAGCGTGGCTCGACCGTGCAGACGGAACTGCTGGGCGGGCTGACGACCTACATGACGATGGCTTACATAATCGTGGTCAATCCGGCCATCCTCAGCTTCGCCGGCATCCCATCCGAGCCCTCTACCGTAGCCACCATCCTGACGGCCGTCTTCGGCTCACTGCTCATGGGGATCTATGCCAACCGTCCGCTTGCTGTTGCCCCTTACATGGGGGAGAACGCTTTCATCGCCTTCGGGCTGGCGACGTTGGGCATAGGCTGGCAGCTTAGACTGGGGGCTGTCTTTGTCAGCGGCGTCCTGTTCCTGGCACTGGCCCTGGCCAATATACGTCCCTGGTTGGCCAACTCGATCTCCCCCAGCATGAAGTACAGCTTCGGCATAGGCATCGGGCTCTTCCTGGCGTTTGTCGGGCTGTACGAGACAGGAATCGTCACCAGCTCAGTTTCGGGCATGGCACCGGATGCACTCATGCTTCCGGGGACGAAAGTCCTGCGCGCGCCGGACGTACCGGTGAAGATCGGGCACGTGCACGACCCACGCGTATTGCTGGCCATCTTCGGTTTCCTTCTTACAACAATCCTGCTGCACAGAAAAGTGCACGGGGCGATACTGTTCGGCATGGTCGCCACCGCGGTCATTGGTTTCCTGCTGGGAATGGGGAAAGCCCCCGAGCATGTGGTGGCCATGCCCTTCACCGCGCCGTATGACCTCAGTCAGATTCTTTTCAAGCTGGACATCCGGGGTGTCCTCAATCTGAGCTTCCTGCCCATCCTGCTGACGTTGTTTCTGATGAGCTTTCTGGACACGTTGGGGACTCTGGTCGGTGTCGGTTCGGCGGGCAACATGCTGGATGAGAAGGGCAATTTCCCCGACATCGAAAAACCGATGACTGTCGATGCGGTCTCCTGCATGTTCAGCGCACTCATAGGCTCTTCGACCAGCGGCGCCTTCATCGAATCGGCTGCCGGCATCGAGGAAGGCGCACGCACCGGTCTGGCCGCGATTGTGGTGGCACTACTGTTTGCGGTATCGCTGTTCTTCATCCCGCTGGTCACGCCCCTGCAGCATCTGACTTACGCCTACGGGCCGGCACTCATGGCCGTGGGGCTGCTCATGGTCGGAACAATCAGGAAGATAAACGTGGATGACCTGACCGAAGCGATGCCCGCGTTCGCGACCATCGCTATAATGCTGTTCACTTACAACATCGCCAACGGACTGACAGCCGGGCTTGTTCTTTATCCAATCGTCAAAGTCGCATCAGGACGCTACCGCGAGCTCAACTCAGGATCGATCCTTCTGGGCGCGCTCTGCTTGATCTACTTCATCTTCGGGCTTCCCCACTGAGTGAGCCGCCTCCGGTGCTTATCACAGGCCGCGTGCAAAATGCGTTGGAACCGGACTTGAACACAGCTATTGCACGCTCATTGAAACGGCTCTGGAAGGAGACACGCCGACCGCCTCGCACGAGGCCGCCAGCCTAGCGCCCGCCATTCTGTGCTGTGTCAGGATAGATGCCGTTCACTCACGCTGGGGGCGCGGGCAATTCCGATATAAGCGCTACGCCGCCTTGCTCCGTCGCTTTGCGACTGCGCAATGCTCTTATTCTCCAGCGGCTCGCCAGTCTCGCCGCCTGCGCTCCCAGGGCTCCGAACCTAATCCGTCGTAAAGCGAACGGGATTGGTGCTAGGATCGAGATGGACTCCGGCAGGCCAGCGAACGTCGCTTCGAATGCGAGTATCGAGCTGAAGCGCTGAGCCGGGTCCCAGGCACCCCACGGCGCTCCATACAGTCCATCCTTCAAAGGCAACGACACCAGCGACAAGTGCGTCGGGACATTGTCGGGAGATGCGGACATGGCGCTGGATCAGCTAGACACTGCTGATAACAAGTCTCCGGAGGGGCTGGACCGTGTCCGCGAGGACACCGGGAAGAGCCTTGTGCAGGAGCTGCTGGACGAGCTCAAGGGCAGCAGCACCAAAGCCGAAGCCGGAGCGAGAGAGCATGTCATCCAGGACGGTCAACTCGACCTGGGCGAAGACGACCTGTATTCCAGCATCTTCGACACCGACCCTCTCGAGGGCGCGCACCGCGTACCTATCAAGCCAGGGGAATCGGAAGAAGGGCCCGATGTACGTCCCCCGGATCTCGCCAGTGGCATGCCGTCGGCCGACCTGCCCTTACCCGACGAGGGATTCTATATTCCGCCGGAACAGGGGCAAGACATCGACCCAGGGTTCTACCTTCCGCCCGAGGCACAATCGGACATCCCGAATGTAAACATCGATCCTTCCCTGTGGCGCGAAGGAAGCCTGACGGCAGGCGACCTTCCCGGAGCCGAACCGGCAATCGCCAGAATCGGAGATATGCCGGTTGCTGAGCCTGCTGGCGCCGGCGACCTGCCTGCAAGCACCCTCGAACGCAAGGCCGGCGTGCCCGACGAGAGCCTGGCGCCGACCGAGGCAGGCGCCGACGTTCGCCGTGGCGGTTCCGGCAGGGGAGACGGAATTGCCTTTGCGCCGGTGGATGTCAGCGCCCCTGACGGACCGCGTGCAGTGTCGCCATCCTATCGCGGCGAGGTAATCCACCGGGACGTTGAGCCTTCTGTCCATACGGCGGCACGAGGCGAGACGCTCACGCGCATCGCCCGGGAGCACCTGGGCACCGGAGCCACCAGGGAGGAAATCGACAAACATGCGCGCGAGATTGCCGAAATCAACCACCTCGGCAACCCGCCGCGGATAGCCGAGGGAACGTTGCTGACGCTGCCCGGACACACCTCCGACGGTGCCTTCGTCACGGCCGATTCCTACGGACGGACGCGCAGCGTTAACTCGGACGGAAGCATAAGACTCGACCATGGCGACGGCACCGGTTACGTGCGTGAGCCGGACGGAGAGGGCGGCACGTGGGAGAGTCATTTCGGTCCGGATGCCGAGGACAACTACGCGATTAGAAAGACTGTCGACGGGCGTTACTTGATCGCCGACCGTCCAGGGGACGTGCCAACCGAACGCATGGAAGGGGAGGATCCCCGCGTCGAGGCTGCCCGTCTGAATGATCTCGCTGAATCCAAGATTACCGACCCGGAAGCGCTGGCACGATTCCAGGAGAACATGAGGGAGTTCGAAAGGCGCGCCGAAGAGCGTGGGCTGCCTCCCGAGGAGATTGCCCGGACGTATCGCGAGATTGGTCGCCTGCTGGAAGCCGAAGACAATCCAAACATTCCACTTACGGCAGAAGACAGGATCAGACTGGCCGAACAGGTCATGGACCAGGCAGCGCACCCCACCCATATCGACCAGGGCTTCCACGACACCTGCAATGTGACAACAGTCGAGTCACGAACCTACACCACGCATCCTGCTGAAGCAGCACGCCTGGTCGCGGATGTCGCTACGACTGGAGAATACAGAACCAACACAACCCCCCCGGTCGTAGTAACGGTCAACCCGGAGAGCTTGATTCCTGATCCGGAATCAGAGATTCACCCGCCCACCGGCGACAGCCGGAGCCACGCCAGCCAGATTTTCCAGGTGACGGCAGTGAACATCCATTACACAATGGAGAACAACAGGAGCGATCCACCGGGCAGAATCAGCTATGAGCAAGTAGAACCGGTACCCGGCTCGACACCACCGGACGACGGCGAGCGGCTGCTCGATCGCTCCACCGACCCGCCGACCGAGCTCGCGAGAGATCCTGAGCTGGACGACGATCACATCGTCGATATCGCGAACGCAATCACAGGCGAGAACAGCTCCGATGTGATGATCGCTCACCCTGACACCATAGCCGGTGAAGGCAACAAAGTCACTAGAGTAAACTCGGAAGCAGAACTGAACGAGAGCGTGGCCAGGCTCGCCAGAGAGGGCAAGCTGCCGGTCATCATCGGCGTCTACGGCACCAGCGAGCCCTTCCTGACCGACTCCGGGGGAGGCCGTGCGGGCGGCTCCGACGGAGCGCATGTGGTGACAATCACCGGCTACCGCCCGGGCCCACCGCCTATGGTCGAGGTGGACAACCAGTGGGGAGAGGAAGCCGATCACACCGGCGACAGGGCCGTCAGCATGCACGACCTGTATCTCTCCATGCGCCCGCCCGACAACGCCGGGCAGATCGCTGACATGCGTCGAGACGTCGAGTGGAATCGAGAGCATAACAGCATCGACACGTTCAAGGAGTTCGAGCTGTTGCGCATGGAGCGAGTGGCGGAACTGGAGCGGCTGCGGGCTGCCAGGCGTGACGGCTCCATGACCGAAGAGGAAGCCAGAGCAGCAGCCGAGAGATCGGGCAGGGACTTCGATACAGCCCT
>DATNRD010000010.1:0-7799 GCA_036703665.1 Candidatus Obscuribacterales bacterium | reverse complement strand
GCCGTCCGCCGTTACGTGGCCAGCCGTGACCAGCTCCCAGAGCGCTGTTTCCGTCTCGGCCTTCAACTGCCCGGTGTCCCTGGCGATGTCCAGGAAGAACGATGCGCCGCGCGCAGCCAGGTATTCCATGACCTGCCTTGCCGCGTGACTGAGACCGCGCCCGTCGCGTCCCTGCTGCCCCCGGTGGGTGAGCGCCATCCATTCCGCCTCTTCACGAAGGAAAAAGGTAATCGGGGCGGCACTGGTTGGGATGACGCGGGCAACGGCCTTGCGGGGTGTTTTCGCCTCTGCCGCCTCGACCACCTCATCCGCTTCGACCTCTGCCTTTTCCAGCGTTGCCGGATGGGGTGAGAGGCGTCCCCAGCCTATGATGCCGGTAAGGCAAAGGCGATCCAGGTCTGCCGGGTCGTAATTGCGAATCCGGCGCGGGAGGATCTGCTGTTCCCAGGCGCTGGCTGGGATCTCAAATCCCTGCAGCTGGCGCAGTATCTCCAGCGTGCCTCGCTCGGCGGCCAGCTGGCTGCCCGGGGCCACATGCTGCCACTGCGTCAGCCAGCGCATGAACTGCGCGGCGCTGACCGGCTCGATAAGGCGTCGCAAGGTGCCGACCGTGAGGCGGTGAATGCGGGCCAGCAGGCGCCGCTCGCACCACTCTGTTTCCGGGAAATGGGGGTCCGTGAACTTGCCGCGCAATATCATGCCCGCCGACTCGAGCCTGAGCAGCGCCTGCTCTACGGCGGAGCGTGGAAGCCCGAAAGATGCCACGAAGTCGTCTGCGGTCGCCGGTCCCAGGTGCATCATCCATCCTTTGACAAGGGCGAGCACGGCTTCTTCAGGAGTCGTGTCGCCGGCTTCGACATCGGCAGGGGCGGACTTGAACTCAGCATCAGGAAAAGCGGCTAGAAAGGTCCTTGCTTTCTCCGCCGCCACCCAGAAGCTCCGCCCGTTGCATACGGCTGTGGCGGCGCGGCGCTGAGCGGCCAGATCGTTGAAGAACGCTCCCCAGGAGGCGCGCTCCGCTGCGTGAGGCGGCCAGGAAATCTCCGGGATGGCGATAAGTGTCAGCAGCGCGTCGTGCAGCTCGTCGGCATCGCGCACGTCGGGCCAGGCCTCGGCTCTGACCTGCTTGATAGCGGCCGGATCAAGCGCGCCGACTTCCTCGAGCACCGAATCAGGCAGCACGCGCCGCATCTCCACTGCGCGCGCGCGGCGCTCCTCGAGCGGAGCATCATCGAGATAGGCGTACGGGTTGGCATTGAGAATCTCGTGCGAAAACTGAGAAGGCACCGGCGTATCGACGGCAATGCACTTGATTCGCCCCTCCACCACGTCGGAGATGACGCGGCGCAAGCCCTCGAGGTCCAGCGCCTCAGTGAGCACGTCTTTCATTACCTCGTTTACGAGCGGGTGATCGGGCAGACGTATCGGCCCGTCGATGTTGTCCTGACAGGCTGCCGCGTCGGGAAACACAACCGCCAGGAGATCCTCGGCTCGCATGCGCTGGATTTGCGGCGGCACCTTCTTGCCGCCCTGAAAGCGCAAGACAGACAGCGCGCGTGTCGTGTCCCATCGCCAGCGGGAGGTGAATATCGGTGTGGCCACGGCAGCTTGCTCGAGGACGGATTCCAGAGTCTCCGGATGGAGGAAGCGGAAAACGTCGGCAAGCGGGAAGCTGTGTTGCTCCGACAGCGCGATGTTCAAGCCGTCGTCGGTGGCTGCCGCCTGCAGCTCGAGATTGAAGCCGGTGCAGAAGCGCTTCCGCAACGCCAGACCCCAGGCCTTGTTGATCCGCCCCCCGAAGGGAGCGTGAATGACAAGCTGCATGCCGCCGCTCTCGTCGAAGAACCTTTCGGCTACAACTGTGGTTTGCGTCGGCACCGTGCCAAGCACCGCCCTGCCCTGTACTACGTAGGTGACGACCTGTTCGGCGCCGGCATCATCGAGCCCGCATTCCTGCTTGAGCCAGGTTATGGCGGCGGCTGCCTCGGGATGATCGGGCGAGACGTCCTCGGCAGGGACGCAGGGGGTCATATCGCTTACGACCTTGCGCACCTCGGCTACGCGCGCCGACAGCTCAGCGGTTCTGGCCGGTGCTTCCCCTCTCCAGAAGGGCACGCTGGGAGGCGCGCCGTGGGCATCTTCAACTATCACCCTGCCGGCTTTGCTTTCCACCCGGCGAATGCGCCAGGACGTGCTGCCCAGAAGGATGATGTCGCCCCGGTTGCTTTCCACGGCGAAGTCTTCATCGAGGGTCCCGACAATTGTTCCCTCGGGCTCGGCGACCATGCTGAAAAGACTGTTCTCCGGGATAGCGCCACCGCATGTGATGGCAGTCATGCGGCTGCCGCGCCGCGCGCGCAGGCGCCCGTTTACCCGATCGCGATGAAGATAGGCACCGTACCGGAAGTTGCGCCCGGCGAAGCCCTCGGAGAGCATTTCGATAACCGAGTCGAACTGCTCGCGCGTGAGGTTCCGGTAAGGGTAGGCGAACCTGACCAGGCCGTAGAGATCGTCCTCCGTCCAGTCTCCCGTCGCGCAAGCGGCCACTATTTGTTGCGCGAGTATATCGAGCGGTGCTTCCGGCACGATAATCTCATCCAGCTCGCCGCGGCCAACGGCGCGCACCAGCGCCGCACACTCGACAAGCTCATCACGGGTGGTGGCGAACAAGCGCCCTTTCGGTATGGCGCCTCGCCAGTGGCCGGCACGCCCTACGCGCTGCAGGGCCACCGACACCGAGCGAGGCGAGCCGATCTGGATTACCAGATCCACAGTCCCCACATCGATGCCCAGCTCCAGTGAGGCGGTGGCGACCACCACTTGCAATTCCCCGGCTTTGAGCTTCTTCTCCGCAGAATGACGCAGCTTGCGGGAGAGGCTTCCGTGGTGGGCGGCTACCGCCTCTTCCCCCAGCCGCTCGGCCAGATGGTGAGCGACCCTTTCAGCAAGGCGGCGCGTGTTGACGAACACCAGCGTTGAGCGGTGTTCGCCGACCAACTGGGCGACGCGGTCGTAGATCTCATCCCACATCTCATTCGATGCCACCGCCCCCAGCGGGCTGGACGGAACCTCGACTGCAAGATCGAGTTGCCGGCGGTGGCCTGTGTTGACGATGACGGGTAGCGGCCTGCCCGTGCCGGCCAGAAACTCGGCGATCGTCTCAATCGGCTTCTGCGTTGCGGACAATCCTATACGCACGGGGCGCTTAGATGTCAAAACCTCCAGCCGTTCCAGTGAGAGCGCCAGGTGTGCGCCGCGCTTGTCGTCTGCGACCGCGTGGATTTCGTCCACGATCACGGTTTCGACGCTTTTCAGCATCGCCCGGCTCTTTTCGGCGGTCAAAAGAATGTACAGGGACTCAGGCGTCGTCACAAGGATATGCGGCGGCTTTCTGAGCATCGATTGCCGCTCGGGCATGAGCGTGTCGCCTGTGCGTACGGCGGCCCGTATTTCGGGAAGCATGTGCCCGCGCTCGATGGCGAGCTGCTGGATCTCCTTGAGCGGCACCTCCAGGTTGCGCTGGATATCGTTGCTGAGCGCCTTCAGCGGCGAGACATAAAGCACCGCGGTGCGATTCTGCAGCTCGCCATCGAGCGCCTTGCGCACCAGCCGGTCGATGCAAGCCAGAAATGCCGCCAGCGTCTTGCCGGAGCCGGTAGGAGCAGATATGAGCGTGGCGCGGCCCGCCAGAATGTGCGGCCAGCCCTCCGCCTGCGGCTCGGAGGGGCTGCCGAACTTGTTCAAGAACCACTCGGCGACCAGCGGGTGGGCCCATTTGAGATCGGGGTAAGCAGTGACTTGAGCCGGCGAATGATCCAACGGTCGCCTCCTTCAGGTTCGTTTATGAGTTATCGGTTATTATTGTGCGATTTGAGGCATCTCGGCAACAACGTGCCGCTCAACAAGGCGCTCTCGTCGGCGCCGCTTCATGGAGGTCCGCCTATGCCAGTTACAACCGACGTCAAGCTGTCAACCCTGGGCTACGTGATTCTGTACGTGAAGGATACCGAGAAGGCAAAAGCATTCTACCGGGATGTCCTTGGCTTGAAGGTGAAGGTGGATCACGACGGCTGGGTGGAGCTCGATACAGGCACTACCACGCTGGCGCTCCACGGCACCGATGACCTCCCGGAGAAAAGACCGGGCCAGCCGGTTGTCGTTTTCAACGTTCCCGACATCTACGCTGCCTACGAATCTCTCAAGAGCCGCGGCGTGAAGTTCGAAGGCGAACCGCAGAAAGTGTGCGAGGATGGCGATCAAATCGGTAAGTCTGCTGATTTTGAAGATCCCTTCGGCAACCACCTTTCCATCTTCGGCGTTGTTAGGCAGTAGGCCGACGATTCGGGCTTGGTATTCGAACCGCGCCTCTGGTTTAACCCGGACGTGCTATGGAGACCACTTCGCGCTGGCTGCCGACATCACCTTGGGCGGCAATCGAGTCGAGTTATTCTATTACCGCACGTGACAGCCTGCTGCGAAGTGGTCTCCTGCCTCCTTACTTTATGATGACCTGGTTCAGTTCTTTCTTGATTCACAAGCCAAGCAGCGTGTTGCTGTTCTTCTTTGTGCTGCTGTCCCTTTCGATACCACCCGCAACCGCGCAGGGCGACGATCCCGAGGAGCTGAATCAGCGAGGAATGGATGCTTTCCAGAGTCACCAATTTCCCGCGGCAGAAAGATATTACGTCGGCGCATTGAGGCTGTGCGAAGGACATCCCGGGCGGGAACAGTTGGCGGCGAGCATCCTCCGTAATCTAAGCGACTGCTTACGCGCGCAGGATCGTTCCGCTGAAGCAGAGCTCTGCACATTGCGCGCAATTCGTTTGGGCCAGGGTCAGGAGCGATTTGGCATCGCTCCTAAAGAGGTTCTGGATAATGTTGGCAAGCCCGACGAGTACCCGCAGTTGTATGAGAACCCGGCAACTCCGCTGGTTGGGCCGACCAGCTCCGCAAGTAGTACTCCAAAAGGACCGGCTACGACTTCCAGCAGCGTGAGACTCGAAGCCGGAAAGATACGTCTTAGTGGAAGTGTCGTGCACAGTGAGTCCTTGGATGCATTTCCCCCGTCGTTGCGTCCCGGCAGTCATCTTCAATTGGATAAGCTTCAAAACGCTCCTGGCAACGACTACTGGTACTGGGTGCCGAACTGGTTGGCAGGGAAGTTCAAGTACACTGAGATTACCAGAGTAGTCGACAAGGATTTGAAGACGGGCAAGAGTTTGCCCGGACTGCCAACGACGAGACAGCGTGTCGAAGTTGACGCATGGGGACATCTAATGGATCGAAGTGGCGGCATTTGGCATCATGGCCGGACTCCCTCGTATAGCATTCAGAAGATGCCCGGAAATGTTTGGGGAGTTGCCGTCAGTGAGCAATTGGTCCCGGTGTATTGCGACGACAGTAAGTACGTCACGCGACTCACCTGGAAGAAACTTGCTGTAGATGCGACTACCGGCAAGATCCTGGCGGTGCATCAAGCAGAGTCGATCTGGACTCACGTCCTTGTAAGTCCAGGTGTGATTCGCTCGACTACTTCGAATGAAAGCTTCGACATGGAGGGTAAGCCGGTAAGCCTGACTACCGACATTCGCATTTTCCGCCGCATCGCCGACTTCGCCCCGCCGCCGGCCTCGGAACTACCGAAGCTGCAAGACTCCTTCCGCACCTATTTGCAGAACAACGGGCTCGGCGCTTTGATCCCTGCTTCTTCTTTGCCAGACAGTGCCCAGGGGAGCGCGCGCAAGTGACTTTACTCCTGGAACATATGTGGTCTCGGACTCAGTACACCTCGGATTGCCTGTGCTTTGGTCGAGCAACGCGGCAGTAAGCGGGCGGAAATCCAGGCTAGTATCGTTGTCTTTCCACGTCGCCCCACTGATAGGTCTGGGACGAGGATTGTGAGGCTGTCTTGACGCTGGCTTCTTGAGAAACGATCTGGCGCCTCGAGCCTCTCGGATAGGTAAGGATGCTGTTGCCCTGCAAGTCCTGAATTGCCTGGAGCACGGCTTGATCGTAGGACGGATAGCGTGAGGACGACGTGAGCCTGATGTTGACGATGCGGCGATCCGGCAGCACATCGATGGCGTACCAGGCGGATGTGCCGTTCGGGTAGCGGCTCACCATCATATTTGAGCGCGGATCAAAGACGAAGTTGATGTCGTTCTGGACGTTGATTTTAGCCAGCGTACCTGCTTGAATCGCTTGCATGAGCGTATTGCGCCAGCGATCCCACTCGATTTCCAACTCCTGATTGCCGGCATCGGGATCGTTGGTGGTACTGAGCGCCATGGGATTCTGTGCAGCGCCACCCTGCAGGGGCCCGGTCCGCCATTGATCCGGCATCGCTTGCTGCGCCGCTCCTGCCCAGCCGCCGCTCTGAGCTCCTCCGGTCAAGGTTGTTCCCCCACCGCCCTCCATGCCTCCGGTCAAGGGCGTCTGCTGGGCACCGCCCCATAACTCGTTGTAATTGAGACCGCCCTGGAGCGGCTTGCCGGGCTTGGGAGCGCCCACCGGCACGGGCATGGGCTCCGGGACCGGGGGTTGATCGCTGGCGGGCGGGGCGCCGGACTGCCCGGCGGCTTCCGGCGGGGTCTCATCAGCCGGAATGGGTCCGGCTGCCGCCAGATAGAGGCAGAAAGCCAAAATCGGAACAAGGGCACAGCGCTCCTGCTTTTCCAGCAGCCTCATAGGGAGATGCCTCCTGTCTTGCCCGAGCTGGACATATCTGTTCCAGGTAAAAAGCACAGATGCCTGTCAGGTCCCTTGGCTGAAATAGCGGTATCCAGCCGCTCAGCCACCAATTGCCTTTTCAAGAGGGAGCTGGCAACGAAAAAGGACGACAGAGCGGTCAGCTCTTCCGCCGACAGCTCCCTCTCCAGTGCACTGGTGAACAATTCCGCCAGTTCCTGCTGACTGAGGTACTCCGGCGCCACCGCCGGAACCGACAGGAGCTCCTTCTCCCCACAATGGCTTGAGATTAAGCTTTCAGCATAGGTCCGCGAGCTTTTCATGGTCAGACCGCGCGGCTCATCCGGCACTCGCTGTGGCAATCTCGAGAAGTCCACGTTGGAGCCGATGACCTTGCGCTCAGCTAGCCCGATCATCCGCCCCTCCTTCCAGATTTGAAGGTCGGCTGGATCTCCGGCATGCCAGCGCACCTCCACCGTCTGACCAGCCAGCTCGGGGCTGGCTTGGAAAGTACGTGCTTCCAGAGAGATGGTTACCCTTTTCCCTGGCTGTATCCTCTTCGGCCCACTGCTTCTGGCGCTCCTTCGCCTGTCGAATAAATTCCGGCGTTGGATTTTTCAACTCCTCCGATCGCCTTTGCAAGTCCTCCCGCTTGCGCTTTAAATTCGCTCCCATAACCTCTTCGAATACGCTTATGCATTTTGTAAGCGCCGAATAGAACGATGCTGCATCCTCGGACTGCTCTTCTGCCTTCCCAGCCTTCCACTGCTTAGCCAGCTCGTACAACCGGTTCAGGGCATAGTCCAGGTCTCGTGCTCCGAGATGCGTTGCTGTAGCTAGCTGTCCTATCACGGCTTCTGCTTCTTTGAACTGCTTAGCCGCCAGGTACACAGGCACCAGCTCCAATGCAGCCAGCGACAAACATTTTTCGTCCCTTCCTTCGCGCACCTGAGCTAAAAGCTGTAGCGCCTTCTCAAGGCATAACTCGGCTTCCTGAAAATCGCACTGCAGCTTAAGAATCTGGCCAAGTTTAACGAGCTCAGCGGCCAATGCATTGCGGTCTACTGCATCTTGCTGCTCTAACAACTCCACGACGCGTCTTTGCAGAGCCT
>DATNRD010000009.1:0-10139 GCA_036703665.1 Candidatus Obscuribacterales bacterium | reverse complement strand
AAGAAGTACATCGCTTCATACCGTATCGGCACAATACAACCGAAATTCACAGTTATGGCACCGTTCCCGGTGCGGCGTCGGAGGTGGCATCGTCTCCATCCGCACCATTGCTCGCATGTCTCTCATGAGAGCCTTGACCCTTTGTTTCTTCGATTCCGTAATCTCGATGGGAAAGACTTGTTCGGCTCGCAGCATGTAGATGTAGCCCGAGCGGACAATGCGACCGCTGAAATCCTCAACTAGCATCGCGTACGCCGTGAGCTGGTATCTGTGATGCAGTCCAGGTTCACCTTCGCTGTACTTGTACTCGACAGGATAGAAGTTCCCACCGGACTCGATGAGCATGTCCAGTGAGCCCGTCAGACCAAGTCTGTTGGAGGTGAGCGACTGGCGGAAGATCTTGCGCCCTTCCTTCAGCTGATATTTCTTCGTTTTTCGCCGTTTCTCCAGGCGAGCGATGCGAATGTGCCGTTCCTGACCGGCAAGCATCTGTTCCGTAGGGACAGAGGGAACCGGCAGCACATATCGAAAGTAGGGGATGCGAGGGCAGTAGACAAATTGCTTGATGTCACTCACCGTCAGCATCATCTGCGGTATCTGATTTGGGAACATCGATGATTTTCCTCAGCCGTACGTCTTTATCGCATAGAGGGATAAGTTGAATGTTGCCGCTGTAATCGCCCAGGGTCTTACGCAAACGTATCAGTAATTCGTCACGACGCAATGTGTTGAGATCGCCAAGAAAAGCGCTGTATTGAATACGCTCGAGTCCATAGTCCTTACACGCTTCAGAGATCTTTGTGCGAATGCGATCATTTTCGATGTCATAGATGGTCAAAATTAGCATTTGCGATCACCACGTACTAGTGAATCCTTCATACCTTCTTTGTCCGCGGAGAAAGCTAGCCAGTCGCCGGGCTTGTTCCTGCACGATGTGACGCATGCGGTGCTTCTTTCCGTCGTACGATTCCGGTGTCTCCAGGCGTTCGATGACGCGTGCCGCCAGCTCTTTGCGAGTTTCCGAGGCGAGGCCATCGTCGTTGATGACGGGGCGTCCGCCCCGATTGAGCCATCCGAAGACGGCTCGATCCACTACCGGCTGGCGAAACTCCTCGACAAGATCCAATACGAGACTGGGCTTCCCCGGCCGGTCCACATGGAGAAATCCGGCAAACGGCTCGAGTCCGGCCAGAAGCACGGCACCCCAGACACGACTGTATAGGATGCCGTATCCATAGTTGAGGAGCGAGTTAACGGCATCTTTTGCACCCTGGTGCTGTCGTCCTGGAAACTCGAGGTCCTCGGGCAAAATCAGGGCGACTGCACTCCAGTACAGTTCGCCGATTCGGCCTTCAATGCTCAACAGTTGGCCACGAATGTCGTCCACCGTCTCTCCCTGAAGATTGTCTGCTGAGGTCCTGATAGCCTCCATCTGCCCGACAGCATCGTAGATCTGCTGAAAGAGCTGCGGGTCGGAGTGCCTGCGATACTTGCCGAAGTACTTGAGTAGATTGATCTGATTTTTTGTCTTTGCCTTTACCACCTCCAGGGCGATCTCGCGCCCCCGGCTGTCCCTGTACGCCATTATCTGCTCACGCCTGCTAGCCACCGTGGCCGACAGGGAGGGGCTGGTCAGCTTTGCATATGGCTTGCCGGACGGTGTAATAAAGTTGATCTGTATGCCCCGCTCCACACACTCCTCGATCAGATCCGTGCTGAGGCTCACTCCTCGGCTGGCGATCGTGACCTGTTCCACATCAAAAAATGGATGTTCAGATTCGACCTTGCCGTTGCGCTTCACCTGAAGGCGTTCCGACTTTTTCGACAAGGAAACCCCAAATTCCTCAACCACGATTTCCATGCGAGCGCCCTCACAGCGACGCTAGCGCCGTCGCTGTTCCCCATCCTGTCAAACCGCTTTATATCGATTATATATACCGGGTCTGCAACATCCGTGCAGTGAAGCGTGAGCCAGAAAATTTAATCAAAGAACTTTGCCCCTTCACTCGTTCGAGCGTTCCTTGTCTCGAGTTCTTCTCACATTCTGCATATATTGTGCAGTGCCGTGAGTTACTGTGAATCTCAGGGCACTCCCATCCGCGACACTGACCTTTACCACGACGAACACTTTATGCATTGCAGGCTCATATTCGGATGGCATCTCGACGGCGGGGCATTCCCGGAGACTGCCGACTGCAGTGTCTTCAGTGCCGGCACTCAGATTTGCGGACCTTCCGGTTTTGCGGAGTTCATGGAAACGCGCGTCGGCTTGGGCTATCCTCACGTCTCCCAGGCGGTGCGGACCGCACAATATCTGGCTAAGCTACGCGCGCTGGATAACGGTCAACTGTTTTTCTCGCGATCGCTCAAAACCGATGCCTGGTCCACGGCCCTGTACCTCCTGCGCAAGCGCGACGAGCTGATCGCAGCCGGTTGGCGGCCCGATACGCGTACTCATGAAGGTGGGCGGCTAGGGATCATGTCAGCCGTCGAATTGTCTACCGGCGGTGCGCTATCTCCTGGATTTGCCGACCGCGTAGCAGAACTATCCAGCTATCTGGCACGCGCCTCTTCGCCAGTTCTCGATAGCGTCCGTCTTGCTACTCCCTTGCAGCTTTTGCCGCCGGCCTGGGTTAAGATTTTCACGCTGCTGGCCAAGCAAGGCGTTGCTGTGGAAGAGACTCCCTCGGTTCCAGCGGCTACCGCGGGCGACCTCGCGAGAGTCCAACGCGCTCTTGCCGGGCACACAATAGAACCACTCGAAGGCGACGGGTCCTTTGCAGTAATCGAGAGTGACGATGAGCTGCAGGCAGGGTCAGCAGTCGCTGCCTGGTTGGCGGCCGCAACTGACTGCAATAGCGACCTTGTGATCATCAGGGGTCCGGGGACGTCCCTTCTAGATGAATGCTGCCACAGCCTTGGCCTCCCTCGCCCGGGCGGTGGCATGCCTTCCCGCTGGCGAGCGACACTACAGGTTTTGCCACTGGCTTTCGAGCTTCTGTGGAGCCCGGTCGATCCGTCACGTCTACTTGAATTTCTCTCTCTGCCCCAGTCTCCCATACCCAGATCAGTCGCATACTTCTTTAAGGAAGCTCTCCGGGAACACCCTGGCATCGGTGGACCGGCATGGCAGGCGGCCTGGGAGCGCAGCTTGCAAAAATGGCGAGAAAGGCTGACCTCGGACGGCTGCGCAGTGGGCGACCTGGAAAAACAACTCGCCAGGGATACAAAGGACTGGCGGGACTGGCTCGAGCCACAGCGATTCGATCCAACCGAGGGCATGCCGGCCAGGGTTGCGGAGCAGCTGTGCCGAAAGGTGCAGCAATGGGCCGGAGCCAGAATGGCACCAGGTGCCGGAGCCCTCTTCGGAGACCTCGTAGAGCATTGCTCCGCCCTGGCGCAAGCGATATCTGAATCGGGACTGCCCAAGATTTCCCGCGTTCAAATACAGCGTATGTTTGACGCTGTCTTCGATTTTGGCCCCAGACTGCCAGGAGGAGGTGCCGAAGCAGCGGACTGGACACCGGTAGATCACCCAGGGCAGATATGGGCTCCTGCGCAGAAGATCTTGTGGTTCGGGTTCGTGTCCAATGCTCAGTCCGTGCCAATAATCCTCTGGACCAAGAAGGAACTGGAGCACCTGCGCCAGCAGGGCGTCGAAATCGAGCATCCGCACCGCAGCCTTCTCAGGGAAGCAAGCAGCTGGCGCACTGCCGTCAACAATGCCATCCAGCAATTGGTACTTGTGAGGCCGCGCACGCTGAACGGCGAGGTAGCGGCGTCCCATCCCTTCTGGCATGAACTGCAAGCCGTCCTGACCGCGACTGGTCACACTGCGGGCCAGCTTACGTCCTGCCAGGCTCATGACCTGCTCTGCCTGAGCCGCAGACAATTCGCGGCACGAAAGCTGAAGGCGCTAACCCTGCAAGAGCACTCGCCGCCTGCTGGTCGGCGATATTGGCACCTCGGCACAAGTCGCCCGCCCTTGCCTGAGAAGGAGTCATACACCAGCATTGGTCGCTTGCTAGCGTGCCCCCTTTCATGGTTGCTGGGACAGAGCATCAAGCTCAAGACAGGCGTCTTGCTCGATCTGCCGGACCAAGAGCGTCTAGCCGGCAATCTGGCACACCTCGTGATTGCAACGCTCTTCTCAGAACGCGATCATTGGGAAGAATCAGCAGCGGCTGCCAGAGCGCTCGCAATTTTCGATCAAGCTGTCCCTGCCGTTGCGGCGCCGCTGCTCCTACCTGGGCGCAACCTCGAGTTAGCCAGATACAGAACGGCCATAGAGCGGGCAGCTCGGGCTCTAACGAGGTACCTGAACATGGCCGGGCTCATCGTCACAGCCTGCGAAACCACCAAATCCATGGGATTTCAGGATAGAACGCTGGAAAGCACGCTCGATCTGCTCTGCGAAGATTCGCGCGGCCGTCTTGTTGTCATCGACTTGAAATGGACGCGATCGACCGAATATCGCCGCAAGGAAATTCAGGAGGGACGACCTGTGCAGCTGGCAATTTACAGCAGCCTGGTGCGCCCGGAATCAAAAGGCGAACCGCAGGCCGGCTACTTCATGCTCACGGACGGGCGCCTCTTCTTCACCGCTCCTGAACCGTTCCCGCCCTATACCCATGTGGAAGGTACGGCTCTCCCCGAGGTATGGCGCAAGGTTGTATCAAGCTACGAGTTTCACATGGAACAGCTCGATGCGGGAATTGCCATTGCAACTGGTGTGTCAGACCCAGAAGGGTGGGAAACAGAACTCAAGCAACGGCACCACGAAAGCCTGCTGGATCTGCAACCACCCTGCCACCTCTGTGAATTCAGGCGAATTTGCGCAGTCGAGGACAAAGAATCATGACAGAAGCCGGTGCTGAATCAGCGGGAATCATTGACGTTGTCGGCGCCAGCGCCGGCACGGGTAAGACATTCCGCCTGGCAAGCGTCTTCGCCGACTGCGTGGGCAACAGCAATAACGGAGGGTCCCTCGATCCTTCGGAGATCATCGTCACGACGTTCACCAACAAGGCTGCCGATGAGATTATCGACCGCATAAGGCAGAGACTAATCACGGAAGGACAGTGGGAAGCAGCACAGTCCGTGCTCACCGGTCACATTGGCACCGTAAACTCGGTTTGCGGACGGCTCATAGCCGAATTCGCGCTCAATGCCGGCATATCGCCGGTCACTGATGTGCTCCCCGAGGAGCGCACAAGTCTCGCCTTTGCCGCGGCAGCCGAGCCTGTTATAGCCGGGTACATCGATGAGCTGGACCCGATTGCGCGAAGGCTATCGCAGGACGAATGGCGCAGTCTGGTCCTGGAAGTTTCAAGACTTGCTCGCTCAAACGGAATCGACCCGCAGCAATTGCAGTCATTTGCGGCGCCCTCCTGGGATGGCCTCAAGACTCTCCTGCCTGAGCCATACGACTCTTTACAGGAGGCATCTCTCGACGATCACCTCGCTGATGCCATTAAGTCAGCCGTCAGCATTCTGTCGTCCGGCTCCGACTCGACGAAGGCAACGCGTGACGCACTCGACGAACTGAAGCGATGCGCCGCCGTCCTGCGAGCCGACAGGTACCTTCGCTGGAGCGACTGGGCGAAGCTGTCGAAGTTAAAACCAGGCAAGGCGAGCGAGACGGTTGTGGAGCCGGTGAAGGAAGCAGCGGCGATTCACGCCAGACACCCGAGACTGCACAATGACCTGCAACGGTTCATCAGCCTCGTGTTCAGCTGTGCCTCGGAAGCCATGGAACACTACCAGTCGTACAAGCGCCTGCTTGCTTTCATGGATTTCACAGACCAGGAAGCACTGGCTCTCGCGCTGCTGCGCGACCCACAGGTGGTATCACAGCTCAGCTCTCGGGTATCTCTGGTGCTTGTCGATGAGTTCCAGGACACGAGCCCGATCCAGCTTGCGATATTCCTGCTGTTAGCGCGCATTGCGCAACGTTCCGTGTGGGTCGGCGACGAAAAGCAGGCAATTTATGGCTTTCGTGATACAGATCCCGAATTGATGCAAAGCGTGATTCGCGCGGTGGTGCCGCAGTCTGGCGGCTCCTGGGAGCGCCTGGCCTGCTCTTACCGAACCGTTCCTGAACTTGTGAAATTCACCAATGACGTGTTCAGCGCAGCCTTTCCACGGTTCGGCATAACGGCAGACCAGGTTGCGATAGTGGACTGCAGGCGTGCTTCGATTCCCGGCGTGGCCAACCTCAACGTCTGGTGGCTTGCTGGAGACAGCTGGCAGGAGTCATCCCGCGCACTGGCAGCAGGAGTAGCGGACCTGTTGGCGGAGTCGGAACGCTGGCCAGTTTCCGACCCGCGCACCGGTTCCCTCCGTCCGCTGCAAGGCGGAGACATAGCCATTCTCTGCCGCAGGAACGAGCGATGCATAGAGATCGCCACTGCCCTTGCGAACATCGGTATTCCCGTGGCGGCATCCAGACACGGACTGCTCAACACGCCGGAATGCAGCCTGGCCTTTGCCTGCCTGAGGTTCCTCGTGGACTCCGCCGACACACTGGCCGCAGCCGAGATCCTGCATTTTACCTCCGAACCCACTGGTGATCGAACGTGGCTGGTTGATGTATTGGAGCAGGGACTGGATAAGGTAGTTGAATCGTCTCCCCACTGCCAGAAGCTGGCGGGCGAACGGCACCGCCTTGCCGACCTGACTCCCGGCGAAGCCGTGGAGTTAGCCATCACGGCTGGAGGCGTTGTGGGAACAGTCACCCGCTGGACGAACTTCAGGCAGCGACTCTCGAACCTGGACGCCATGCGTGCCCTGGCTGTCGAATACGAAGAGCTATGCCTGGCTCGTAGAAGCGCGGCGACACCAGCCGGATTTGTCACATTCTTGTTTACGGAGCTCGAACAGGAAGGCGAACAACCACCCAACCCCGACGAGAAGGCCGTACGCGTTCTCACCTACCACGGCGCCAAAGGATTGGAATGGCCAATGGTGCTCCTGGCCGATCTCGGATCACCCCGGCCAGCCACCGTGTTTGGTGCAACTGTACAGTCACCGGAGACCGGCTTTGATCCCTGGCAGCCGCTGGAAGGAAGATCGATTCGCCTCTGGCCGTGGCCTTATGGCAAGCAGGAGAAGGGCGTTTACCTGGATGCGACTGCGGAATCTTGCCCCGAAATGGCTCGAGCCCGAGCGCGCGAGGACGCCGAAAATGTCAGGCTGCTTTACGTGGGAGCAACTCGAGCAAGGGATTATCTGACGTTTGTCTGCCGCGCGAAGAAGGGTGGAACAGCGTGGCTCGATGGCTTGATCGATGAAGCAGGGCAAACGGTAATCGTCCTGCCCGAGCGGGAAGGAAACCAGATGCTGGCTGTGTCCGGGCACGAGCACCCTGTCTCGGTTCGGAAACTAGAACTGCCGGAGTCACAGCCGCTCGCATTCGCGCCGTCCACGCCCCTTGCGCGCACGGTGGAGCGCATCTGCCTGGACGCCCCAGCCCCTGTGGACTACCTACCTATGCGCTTGCAGCCCAGCCGCATTCCGGTTCCCGCAGAGCAGGCAAAGGTGGAGATTACCGAAGTATCCGAACGGGTGATTTCGCTAGGAGGAAGGCTGCCAATTTCGGGAGCACCCGACATGGCGATCCTGGGAGAAGCGGTCCATCGCTTTCTGGCAGCGGATGCACCTGACTGGACTTTGGATAAGCGCGTGGCCATGGCCCGCGACATACTTGGCCGCTGGCATGTGACGGAGCTCGAGCCGCAGTCCGTGGTGGAAGCGTCAGACAAGTTGCTCTCGTTCCTGGCCGATCGCTATCCCCAACACCACAGACTCCGCGAGTGGCCAGTGCACGGAAGGCTGGCATCGCAGCGCGTGGCGGGCCGGATCGACCTGCTCGTCGAAACCGACGAAGGATTCGTCGTGATCGACCACAAAACCTTCCCCGGCCCGCACGAGCACTGGGTCAAAAAGGCATACTCGCACCGCCCACAACTGGCTCTTTATGCCGACCTGGTCAAACACGCGACAGGAGCCGCGGTGGTCGGGCTGTTCGTGCATATGCCGATTGTCGGGAAGATGGTTGATGTGACGGAGTATGCGTAATCGTCACTCCTCGATCTCGACCGTCCGCCAGCCTTGCAGGTGTGTACGATTATTTGTACAATGGGGTCATGAAAAAAGTCGTCTGGTGTGGCAGCAGCCGCGCACGTATCCGTGAGTTTCCACCCCAGGCACAGGATATTGCCGGGCATGAGCTGATGAAGGTTCAGTTTGGGAAAATGCCGTCCGACTGGCGGCCGATGCCAGCGGTGGGACCAGGCGCAATTGAGATTCGCATACATCACCCCCATGAGCACAGGGTCATTTACTTAGCCACTTATCCGGAAGCGATTTACGTGCTCCATTGCTTCTCGAAGAAGACAAGCCGTACCGCACAGAGGGACATCGACATAGCGAGGACAGAGTATGGCGAACTCCAGGAATACCGCCGGGAACAAGCAAAGAAAGAAGGGAAGTAGCGAGACTACGGGCTACCCGAGAGAGCGCTACGAAAGCTCAGGCAACGTCTTTAGAGACATGGGCAAGAGCGATGAAGATGCGACGAACCTATTCATGCGCAGTCAGCTGATGATGGCTATCGAAGATGTGATCAAGGAGCGCGGCTGGACCCAGGCCCAGGCAGCCACAGTTATGGGAGTGGCACGCCCACGCATAGCTGAGCTGCTGGCAGGCCGAATCGACCTCTTCAGTCTTGACACCCTGGTCAAGTACCTGCGCCGCCTCGGCAAGCAGGTCACCCTGGTTGTCGGGGATGCCGACGTGGCATGATGCTTATGGACTTCAGGAGCCATATTGCGTGAAGCCTGGGCCAGTGTTGATGACGCCGACCGGTACCACAGTCTCAATGAAGCATCTGTGTTTGTCTCGAACGGCGCCCTTTTTAGAGAACGAGCTCAAAATTTCCAAGTCGGCTTCCGGACCGAAGTCATCCAGGGGTACAACATGTGCACGCTCAGCAACGGTCCAAGATTCCTTCGTCCGAATGGGCTGAGTGAAATCCGGGCCCAGGGCAGCCCGCCGCTCCAAGTTGCTAAATTGGATGAATGATCCCCGCTTACCTATGTATGAGACATGCGGGCCGATTCGCACCAACCGCTCGGCCAAGGTCGTGTCTCCCTTGGATAAGTCGAAGGCCCAGAGGTATCGGCCGCGCTGGTGCACAACCTCCCTATAGGCAATGCTGGAAATGTAGGGCCGAAGAATGTTCCCGCCGCGAGACTCCTGCCTGATCTTGACAAACGTATGCGTGACAACACTGTCCGGCGGAGGCGCAATCCTCACATCAATGCCAACGAGCGATTGGAAGAAATCCGAGACTTCGTTGTCCGTCAAATCTGCCCTGAAAGCAGCATCGACGAAAGCCATCTTAATGCTGTAAGGGGTAGGCACTACTAGAGTCTTGCCAACTGAACTGGTAGCCAGGCTGATTTTCAACGAGAACAATGTAGTTGGTTGGTACTGCAACACCAGCCACTGACCCGGCCCCGGCACACCAGCAATCGGTTCAGCGTTGGACAGCGCTTCAAGCCACGCACGCTGTTCTTCCGCGGATGCGACTGCTGGCGTTACGCGACGACGAGCTGCCATAAGCTATACCCCAACTGGTTGGAGAGGATAGGCAATTTCCGTCAACAGCCGCACGCCGTCGGCCATCGAATCAAACGTGTGAACCTCGATCGCATCCGGGCTCACACGATTTAACACCTCTGCGATCTGACCGATTTGCTCTCGATATTGATCGTGCAACGGACTGATTGTTGGTGCTGGCAACGAGTTGTGTGAGACGGCAACTACCCCTTGGCAGTCCACAATGTGCGGATTCTGTGTATTCCGCTGCGCGCCAGCAGGCTTCAGGAGCGTAGCAGCAAGTGCCATGATTAAAGCTCTGGCCCGGGTTTCGCGATCCTCCTCGCTGATCACGTATGCGCGCGTAATGTCATTTAGTCCGATTCTATGCAGGTCAAGGTTACAAACGACAGCATACACACCGGACGAAGCAGGCCGGTGGAAAATCGCTTGCTGACCCACGGTGGTCTCACCACCGGCAGAAGCACCTCTTCCGGCGGCGTACTTTACGTGGAAGTACTGCTCTGTAACTGTAA
>DATNRD010000008.1:0-7217 GCA_036703665.1 Candidatus Obscuribacterales bacterium | reverse complement strand
CAGCGCTTCAAAGGTCTGGGCGAGATGATGCCCGAGCAGCTCTGGGAGACTACCATGAATCCCGACACGCGAACCTTGAAGCAGGTTACGGTCGAAGATGCCTCCGAGGCTGATCACATTTTCGACTTGTTGATGGGCGAGGCCGTCGGCCCGCGCCGGGAGTTCATCGAGCGGAACGCTCACCTGGTGGCCAATCTGGACGTGTAGGGTCGGGCGTGGTTAATGTTGCCAACCTGGTGACCGTCACCCGAGTAGCCATCGGGCTTGCCACGCTGGGGATGCTCTGGTTGCCCGGGGACCAGTGGCGCTGGACGGCCTTTGTCCTTACTGCCCTGGTCATCTGGGGCGATGCGCTGGACGGCTATCTGGCGCGCAAATTCGGGCAGTCTTCTAAGTTCGGTGCCATGCTGGACATCGTCGGCGATCGCGTTGTGGAGATGGCCTACTGGATCGCATTTTCCACCCTGGGCTGGGTGCCCGTGTGGGTGCCGCTTTTGTTCCTTGTTCGTGGCAACTTCGTCGATGCCATCCGCTCGGTAGCCAGCGAACAGGGCTACACCGCATTTGGTGAAACAACCATGCAGAAATCGGCGCTGGCTAAGTTCCTGGTTGCCTCGAATTTCAGCCGCTTTACCTACGCGGTGGCAAAGGCGGTGGCGTTCTGCCTCCTTATCGCCGCACACACAGCCGTCTGCGAAAATACCGTCGTTCCAGCGGTGGCGCTGTTCCTCGTCTACTTCACCTGCGTCTTTTGCGTAATCCGCGGGCTGCCCGTTCTCATTGAAGGACGGGCCCTGCTCAGGGGCTGACGAGCTGGCATCGGGACGTTCAGCTGACAGCGCCAGTCACCCAGCGGCCGCAAATGGAGCAAATAGTGGAGGCAGCAAGAATGGCACCCGGGGCTATTCTCAGTAAGGCCTGGCTGGAGATTTCGACACCGGGCTTGCGTTTCCGGATTGAGCGTCTGCCCGGGATACCCCCCAATAGCCCCGAAGAAACGGTTGAGGGGCCACAATAAGGGCGAGATACGTCACGGCTTGAGCAGCTGCATGAATTCTTCGACTGAAAGTCCTGCATCGGCTATGATGCGCCGAAGCGTGCCTTGACGGAGTTGCTTGTGATCGGGGACGACGACACGGGCGTAGGGATCGTCGCGGCACAGCACCATATGGCTGCCCGTCCGACGGCGAAACACAAAGCCAGCGCGTTCCAAAGCGCTACGGACTTCTCCTCCGGAGAGATCGCTAGGCAGCTTAGGCACCTGGTGTATGCTCCTACCTATGCTGCTTCGATCTCGACGAACTCCTTGCCGGCCTCTGTGGGAATGGGATCGCCGGCGGCTCGGCAATCTTCCAGATAAATCTTGATGGCCTCTTGAATGTTGCTGAGTGCTTCGGCGCGTGTATCGCCCTGGCTAACGCACCCCGGTAAGGCTGGAACGCTGACCACATAGCCACCGTCTGGTTCTTGCTCCAAGACAACTGTGTAACGCATGAGTAGAGCCCCGTTCTTGTGCGCTGAAATGATTGTAACAGGATTGGAAGGCGAGCATTGCGGCGCAGCGGAAGTAAATGGTGGAGGCGGCGAGAATCGCCTGGGCAGCTATTCTCAATAAGCTTGGGTGGACGATCTCGGCACCAGGCTTGCGTTTGCGGATTTCGCCCGTCGCCGCGACTACTCCGTAATAGTCCCGAATGGACATCTGAGGGGCCACAAAAGGGGGCACAGTTTTTGTGGGACTTTTGGGGTAGGGTGCCGAAAACACGACCTTAGTGTAGCTTCACGCCTTGTTTCCGACGCCTGGCATAGTCCAAGCACAGCCACCCGGTGGCAATGGCGTGCCGTGCCGTCGCGCGTGGAGCTCGTAGAATTGTTGACGCCGTAAATGGTGGCACCGCAAAAACAGTAGTTGAGAATTCATAGAGGATGCGTCCAAAGAGAACGAAAAGAGGCTTGAGGCATGCCTCGCCGGAACTCGCCCCGACCCGATTTCGGGTTAATGATCACGGGTCGTCCAGCCGGAGGGAGGATTATGAGTGCCGACCGAATGCGCGAGACTGAGCCGAGTGGAAGACGCGATTGATCGAGTGTTATCAGAACGATAACCTATTGCGGAGATGGAGCCCGCGCCCGGTTGACAGAAGGTTATCAAACTGATAACCTAGCTATCAGGTGAAATTCGCCAGTGGAAATCATCAACGAAACGGAGCTACACGCTTTTGCGCGGAAGCACGCAAGCGCGCGCAAGCCGTTGGCCAACTGGATTGATGTCACAAAGGAAGCTACATGGAACACATTTTCAGACGTAAGAGACACGTTCAGGAGCGCCGATTACGTTAAAGACCAAGTGGTCTTCGACATCGGAGGAAACAAGTACCGACTCATCAGCTCAATAGACTACGCTGCACAACGCGTCTACGTCCTAGAAATGATGACACATGCGGAATACGACAGGTGGAAAGCATGAACACGGCAAGAGTGGACAAAGCATACATGGAGCTGGTGCGGGCATTCCCGCTGGTGCCTCTGCGCGACAAGTCGCAACTCCAGCAAGCAGTTAGAATCATGAAAGAGCTAGCTTATCGCAGAAACACGCTGACCCATGGTGAAGCAGATTATCTGGCAGTTCTGGGAGGCCTCATTGCTCAGTATGAGAAAAGGCTGCCCAGGCTGGCCGAGGAAATGACGCCCAGGGAGGCGCTTGCATACCTAATGGAGATCAACGGACTCGCACAGGCGGATCTGGTTGAATTCGTAGGCTATAAGTCAAATCTCTCTGCCTTCCTCAACGGTCACAGAGGTCTTAGCAAGCGTGCCGCCTGCCGGCTTGCAGAATACTTTAGAGTATCGCCGGCATTGTTTCTGTCAAAGGAATGATCACCTGCAGAATCCGCATGGCTGCTCGCAAAGCTAAGAAATGTCAGTTAAGACACATGAGTGGCTGCTCGGATCGGTGTTTCCACTGAAGCAGCTAAAAGCTCCTTCCAATCCATACACGTGACCCGAGATCACTCCTCAATCTTTCCGTCCCACGCCCAACCCGTCGGCGACGCGGTTTATGTAATTGAACCAGGAGGCGATGAGATTGATTTGCAGGATTGCCGTGTCGTCGAAGCCGGCCGTGCGGAGCGCCTCTACATCCTGGCGGGTCATCCTGGAGGGCGTCAGCGTCAGCTTGGCCACGTAATCCAGCATGGCCCGCTCCTGGGGAGTAAGGTCGGCGGTGCGGTAGTCCTTCTTGATTGCTTGTGAGAGCGACTCATCCAGAGTCACGCGGCGCAGGAACTCTGCGTGCGACTCTATTCAATAAAAGCAGTCGTTCAGCGCCGATACCGTGGCGGCGATCAATTCGTGCTGCCGGCGCCCGAGAGGCAGCTCCGGGGACAGCAGGGTGCCATAAGTGGAGAAGGTGTGCTTGAGGACCTCCGGGAGCAAGCTGTGGGCCATGACTATGGACGCGCCTTGTCCGTCTGTGACATCGGCAACGGCCTCGACGGGTATGGAGTATTCCGGCGGGTAGAGCCGCATGCACTCATCCACGCATTCCTTCAGCCTGCCCTCAGCCGCCGAAAGCGGCGTAGTCTTGATCCAGGTCATCTTTTCGTCCCTCGTGGCTCCGCTGATGAAGGCATTCCGGCTTGTGTGCAACCGGTCGGTAGCCTATCATTGGCATGATACCGGGAAACGAGCTTGTGTGGAAGCTGCTGGCGCATGCTGCGCGATTATCTGGTGGGATTGTCGGTGGGTCGAGCGATCCTATGGTGCTACTTTATCTGGTACCTTGTGGTTCTGATTCGCTATTTCGACCCTGACCCGCGGCTGTGGGCTACCTCGCTGGGCATAAGCCTGCTGGTGGGAGTGGCGCTTTGTATTAACGCCAGAGCATCGACCAACGGTCCGGTGCAACTGGGCCGGTGGCAGACCTTCCGCTTCTTTCTCATTCCCTTCTGCGTATCCAGCTTCGGAGCGCTCGTAAAAGACCGGGGGTTCTTCCTGGTCTTTTCGCCGAGGTGGGATGATCTGGCCATAGCGGTGGCAATCTATGCCGTGCTCGGCGGTACAGTCGCAGCGCTTAAGTCGAGGCACAGTCACTGAGCCGTGGCAGCCACCACAGGTGGTGCGGGAAGTTCGCCGATTTCCTTGGCTATAGTAAAGTAGAAGGTAGCGCCTTTGCCGGGGCGGCCCGTTGCCCATGCACTGCCGCGATGCAGCTTGGCCAGCTCCAGAACGCTGGCCAGACCGATGCCGGAACCCGGCTTGGTTCTGGCATGTTTGAGCCGTGTGAATATATCGAATAGTCCGGCTGATTCCGAGGGATGAAAGCCTGTCCCGTCGTCGTTCACGGCAAATTGCCAGTGCGTGTCGGTCTCCGTGCAGGTGACGTCGACCAGCGCGCGCCCTTCGGGCTTGCGGTACTTGATGGCGTTCTCCAGGAGATTCTGGAAGATGCGCGTGAGCATGGCTCGATCTGCGCGGACTACAGGTAGCGGCGCAAAAATCTCCAGGTCGATATCATTGGCGGCGATCGTCAATCTTTGCCAGATTTCGCGAACGAGCTCGTCGCAGTCGATGTCCTGGAGCTGGACATTGCTCTGCCCGAGCTTGGCATACTCGAGCAGAGCGCCCGTTAGCCCGGTTATTTGTTCGGCGCTGCGCATAATAAGTTCCAGGTAGCGGCGCGGCTTGGAGTCCGGCGGCTCGCTTTCGTACTGCTGCTTGAGCAGGTTGACGAGCCCCTCTATTGCCACGACCGGGGCGCGCAGGTCGTGAGAGATTAGATGCATGAAGCGGTCGATCTGCTCGTCCTTCGTGGCCAGCTCGACATATAGCCGAGACAGGTCCTGGTTGATGTTAGCCAGGGAGTGGGTGAGTCTCTCCTGCTCGGCAAGCACGCGGGCGCTCTGAAGAACAATGGCTACGTGGGCAGCTGCGGTTTCCACCAGCTCGATGTCGGCTTGCGCCCACTTGTGAGCGCGCTTGCAGCGGTGCACCTCCAGGAGGCCAAGCTCCTGGTTGCGCGAGGAGATGGCAGCGGCCAGAGCGCTTCGCACCCCCGTCTTTGTGAACAACTGGCGGTCCATAGCTTGCCGGAATCGCGCATCCTCCAGGACGTCGTCCACCGCTACAGTCGCCAGCGTCTGGTGGGACAGATAGGCACAGGGAGTAAGCAGCTGGTTGCCGATGCCGTAAGGCAGAACGCCTGGTTCAGACCACTCGTGGCTAACATGCATGTGACCGTCGGCGTCGCGCTGATGAATAAGACACCGGCTGGCTCCCAGAGCCTGGCCCAGTGCTTCTACGCAGTTTTGCAAAACCGGCTCGGGCTCGAATCGGTTTCCCGCCGAAAGGCAAATCTGCCTCAAAACAGCCAGGGGGTTCATTTTACGCCGGGTCACAGACAGGGTCCTCTCCAGAGTTTACAATTGACGCCCTAAACCGGATTATAGAGCCTGGATCCGGCTTATCAGAACGGGCTGCCGTTTCCAATACACTGCCACGAGTCATCTGGCGGGGTGATAAAGTGTAGGGGCTCTCCGATGCCGTTCAATGAGAGAGGTTCTGTGCTCCGGCCTCGCCGTTCTCTCCTGGGAGCGCCGGCATCCTGCCGGCTGGAAGCCGGCGCCCCAGGGGCAGTAGGCACCCTCTTCCAGGCGACATTGGAGGACACGCCTCCGGCACATAAGGCGGATCGAAGCATCCGGTTTTTGTGCGTCCGGGCACCGGAGGCCCGACGGGGCTGGCGCCGGCAAGCGGTAAGGAGGTGGCCATCGTGGATCTCAAGTTGAGCGGCAAGCGCGCGCTGGTTACTGGCAGCAGTAGCGGCATCGGTGCAGCAATCGCCAGGGAGCTGGCCGCCGAAGGCGTTACGGTTGTCGTCCACGGGCGGGACGAAAGGCGAGCCAGGCAGGTAGCCCAGGAAATTACCAGCGCCGGTGGTAAGGCCTTTGTGGCTGTAGGCGATCTTTCCACCGACAGCGGTGCTGAAAGGGTCGCCTCAGAGGTTGCGTCAAACCTCGGAGCCGTGGACATCCTGGTAAACAACGCCGGGGGACCGGAGCAGCTTGGCTGGATGGATGTTCCGCCGGATGGCTGGGCGAGGATTTACAACAACAACGTCATATCCATGGTCAGGATGATCCGTCACTGCGTGCCTGCCATGAAAAGGCACGGCTGGGGACGGATCATACAGATATCTAGCTGTGTGGCGGTTCAACCGTTTGCCTCCATGCCGCATCATTCCGCGGCCAAGACAGCCGTGCTCAATCTTACCGTCAGCCTTGCCAAGGAGCTGGCGGAGACCGGCATCACGGTCAACACGGTAAGCCCCGGGGTGATCCTCACGCCCGGGGCCGAGAGATATTTTCGGGACCTGGCGCGGGCTAAAGGCTGGGGCGAAGACTGGAAAACGATCGAGAGGCACGTGCTCTTGAGCATTCTCTATAATCCTACCGGGCATCTGGGCTCCGTCGAAGACGTCGCCAGCCTGGTTGCCTTTGTCTCAAGCCCTGTCTCGGGCTACATCAACGGCGCCGATCTACGAGTCGACGGCGGCAGCATCGGCACAATCAATTGAGCGCAACCACGCGCCAGCATGGCCTCTTCTGGTTGAGCGGCGCCCAAACACGGCTCAGCCGCTAGTGTGCTTGCAGCCTTTCCCTGGCCGAGCGGGGGATTTCGCCGGCAGACCAGAAGGTCTTGAGCGCGCTCTCGATTATCACCGATGCATCGAGGCTGGTCAGGCAGGGGCGTTCCGGGCAGGTGTCGTTGATAACGCACGGACAGGCTTTGAGCGACGCGTCGAAGACAACCGCGTGCCTTTCACCCCAGGGTCTCCAGCGCCCGGGATCGGTAGGACCGAAGATTGCCACGGTCGGCACGCCGGCAGCCGCGGCCATGTGAGCAGGCCCGGAGTCCACGCAAACAGCTAAATCCATGCGGTGATAGAGCGCCAGGCTCTCCCTTAGGCTCAGCTTTCCGGCCAGGTTCACGCCCTTAACCCCCGCAAGGGCCTGCAGCTGATCGTAGAGCGCTATGTCCTGCGCTGCTCCCGTGAAGTAGCAGGTGGCGTTCAGCCTTGCCTGAAGAACCTTCACCGCCTCGGCCCAGCGTTCCAGCGGATACATCTTGGCCGGGTGTGCTGCGGCGGCATGGATCAGCACCCGCGGCCCGGCGCGCTCAAGCTCCGGCACCCGCGCGGCAATCTCCACCTGCTCGTT
>DATNRD010000007.1:0-2389 GCA_036703665.1 Candidatus Obscuribacterales bacterium | reverse complement strand
AAGGTACACCTTTTGTCAGCGCTCTCCCTTTTCAAGAAATACAGGGAGCCGGTCTCGCAGGGACGCACGTACGCGGCGCTGGCGGAACTTTGCTGGAACCTGAAGGACACGGCGCAAGCGGAGGCGTACCTGAAAGAGGGCCTGGCTATAAGCGAGAAGATCAACGATGATGCCGCCTTGTGGCGGGACTATACCCTTCTGGCCAGGATTCAGCTTGCTCAGGGGCTGGTCAACGAGGCCAGGGAGTCGCTGGCCAGCGCGCTGTCGTTCTTCCGGTCGCCTCAGGCAGGTTCGTTCAGTTCCAGCGAGAAACTGGAATTCCCCTCCACCCGGGAAGACCTCGGGCAGCAACTGGTATCGCTGCTGGTGCAACAAGGCATGGTAGAGCAGGCACTGCTGGCCGCCGAACAGCTGAAAGAGGAGACTTTCATCAACGAGTGGCACCGCCGGGGCGGCGAAGTCAAACCGTATGACCGCGACATCTACAACGACCTGGTGCTGCAGCGCGCCCACCTGCATGCCGCCGAAAGCACGGCCACACCAGACACCCTGCTCAAGGAGTGGAAGAACTGGCTGACCCGCTTCCAGCAGCTGGCCGCTGACAACCGCACACTGGCCCGACTCATCGCTCCTGTTCCCACGACAATCGGCGATATTGTCAAGGAGGTTCAGAGAAACCAGGCGACGGTAATCGACTATCTCGTGGGCGAGCATTCGACGGTGCTGTTCACGATCGACCTCGGGGGACGCATCACAGCCGATATCCTGCCAGTCGGCAGAAAGGAGCTGCAGCCGCAAGTAGCTTCGCTGCTGGGCGCGTCGGCCCGCGCCGATGCGGCGGCTCGCCAGTCGGAGCGGCGGACGCTCAGACTTCTTTACTCCGAGTTGATTCCCGACAAGGTGAGAAGCATCTTGCCGAGCAACCCGGATCAGACGGTGGTCATAATTCCTGATGGCATCCTCTTCAATCTTCCCTTTGCTGCTCTCATTGACGCACAGGGTAAGTACCTGGTGGAGAGCCACACGCTGACCATGGCTTCCTCTATGGGCGTATTTCTGGACATCCCGCCGCGCTATTGCCAGGACTTGAGCGTGGTTGTGGCGGACGGTCAGCCTGAAGCCGGCAAGGACGAAACAAGCATCATCTCCAGTCTTTTCGAGCCGGAGCTGGTCACACATCTGGTCGGCAAGGAGGCTGAAATCAACACCCTGCAGGAGCAGGCCAGGGGCAAGGCCGTGGTCCACATCGCCAGCAGCCTGCCCTTGCAGGCCAGCAATCCGCTGCGCTCGGTGCTGCCCATCCCCGGCAAGGACGCCAAGCAGGTGACGGCCAACCGGCTCTTTGAGCTGAGCCTACCCAGCGACCTGGTGGTCTGGAGCGCCACCTCGGTGAGCACCAAGGACCTGCAGGGCACTGCCGTCAAGGTGTTCAGCCGCGGCT
This sequence comes from Candidatus Obscuribacterales bacterium, assembly GCA_036703665.1. Taxonomy (GTDB): domain Bacteria; phylum Cyanobacteriota; class Vampirovibrionia; order Obscuribacterales; family Obscuribacteraceae; genus DATNRD01. The sequence continues at coordinate 948 of DATNRD010000007.1, read as the reverse complement.
TAAGCTACGCCGGCGTGCGCAATGTCTTGATGAGCCTCTGGATCGAGCCAGGGCCGCACCGCACGGCCGAACTGGTGGAGTTCTACAAGAGCAATCGTAGCGGGCTGAATAAGGCACAGGCGCTGCGCAAAGCACAGATGCTGGCCATGTCCAGGGATCCGTCACCACGGTCGTGGGCGGCCTTCCAGCTGCTCGGACCTGGCTACTAAACCGCTTCACACATTAACTATGTGTGGTCAAGCGGTGGTGGCACCGCCCGGCTGTTGTATAAATTGAGTACCCCCAAAAATGGGGCCCCCTTGTCATCGTCGGGGTCCTCGCTGTCTTAGCGTTACTACCGCATCTGTAAGGAATCTACGAATGAAAGCCAACGGCAAGCCGCCCTCCGGTTGCAATGCGACCTTTCGCACACTCGGCACACTTGTTGCATTGCAGCTTGCCGCAGGCGGCTTTCTCTGCCCGGCCGGCCAGGCAGCGCACAACGCGGAGCAGGCGCTGCTGAACCGCACCCTGCCGGTGCCTCCGCTCAGCAGGCTGCAGGTTAAGCGCATAATGCAGGCGCCGGCGGCCGAGCCGGCTGCCACCATAACCGGTGCCCCTGACGGCGGGCAACAGGCTGCTGCCGAGAGTCCGGCTCCGGAAGCCTGCGATAAGGTAGCCGGCGCCACGGGCGACAGCCAGAACCAGCCGGCAAGCGCACCGCAGGCGCAAGCCGACGGGACAACAGCCGGCCCGGCAACGGACGGGCAGGAGCTGGCCTGGAATATCCTGCCGCCCGTCCTGACCGGCGATCTCGGCGGGCCGATCGTCATCGACAACGACGAAGCCAACGAGGCGGAAGCCACGATCGAGTACGAGGATCTGCCCACGGACGAGGAAAAAACTCACGTCAAGGCGGGCGCCAGATTCCCGGTGGTGATCGCCTCGCAGCTGAGCAGCAGAACGGCC
>DATNRD010000006.1:0-4786 GCA_036703665.1 Candidatus Obscuribacterales bacterium | reverse complement strand
CCGCCCTCGGCTCCTCCACCGGCGGCGCCCAGCCCGCCGCCTGCTCCGCCGGCCGGTGCGGCAGGCGGTAGCCTGCTGACCGCCGCCCTGGGCAGGGCAGCCTCGAGGCCCACTACCGACGTGCCCAGGCAGCCCGGCGGGCCCGGCGGACCCAAGCAGCCCGGGGAACCGCCTAAACCCAAGCAAGCACCGAGTCTCCAGGAGACCGTGCAGCAGGGTACTGCCAAGCGACTGGCGGAAAAACCCAGGGAGGAGTGGACCGAGGACGAATGGGAGCTGGCCCGCAAGCTCGGCATGGTCTAAGAAGAATCGCCGACAGGATTGGCTGACCGCCTAAGGCGATGTCAACCGGCTTGCACGCAACTTAGTCGTCAATGGCCCGCAAACCGCCGGCCGACCGCCTATGATTAGATAACGGTGGGTAGGAGCGCATCGCCATGTTTGTAGCTGAGGTTGGAGTCAAGTGCCCGAACTGCGGCATCAAGTTCAATTCCAGGCAGATGCCTGTGCTGATTGACACGGGCTACCGCAACAGTGAGCTCAGGCAGGACTTCGCCGGCGAGGTCGACCCGTTCGAGCAGTACGCCGTCACCACTTGCCCGAGTTGCGGGCTGGCCGACTGGGTGAACAATTTCGAGGTGACCGAGGAGCCGGTCGTACTCAACCAGCCAAGCACCACGCCGCACCTGCAGTTTCGTGCGGCAGCGATTGCCTCCGAGCGCAAGGGACGCGACTTCTTCAATGTCGGGCTGCTTTACCTGCATGCAGCATGGTGTGCCGATGACGTGAAGGCTTACCCGCAGGCCCGCGAATATCGAAAGCTGGCGGCCGACGCCTTCGCCAAGTCACTTGTAGACGCGTCGTGCCCTGCCGACAGGCGCCCGGAGATAGAATATCTCATAGGCGAATTGCTGCGCCGGGCCGGTGAATTCGAAGCAGCAAAGGCTCACCTGAAACAGGTCATAGCCCGCCTGCCCAGCCGCTTTGCCATGATGGCGAGAAAGCTCATTCGGCTGGCGGAGTCCGGGGATGCCGGGGCGGTCGATTTCGAGGCGGAAGGAGGCTGATCGATGTCGCTTGTCCATCGCGTGATTGTTCTCAACAAACCCTTGAAGATACGCGGGTTCACCGTCTTTCAGTGGGTGCTCATCGTTCTGGCGGTGGCCGGCGGCTTTGGCGTTCTTTCCGTAATTCCCAAGGAGTGGAAAATCGGCAACCTGGGCGTCAACTTCATTGGCGGCTTGAGCGTTTTCTGCGTCGCCTTCGTGTTTATCGGCATGTCGCAGATGAAGCCGTTCATGTGGTGGAAGAATCTCTTCCTCTATCGCCTGAAGCTCGTTCCCACACAGTACTTGCCGCATCCAGAGGAGAGCATCGTCTATCCCGATCCAACCATCGTCGAGGCGGCCAGGAAGTCAGACCAGTTTTACGTGGAATAGATTGAACAAAGGGGCAGGTCATGGCAGGCAGTTTAAGACCATCTTCTTCTCGTGGCGCCGGGGCCCGTCCCGGCTCATCCTTGCGGTCGGCGATCGGTGGCGACGGCGGCGGACCGGCGCCTGCTCCCACGGCCGGTCCATCGATGCAGAATTTCCTGGGGTCGCTCTTCGGCAGCCTGCCGCCCCAACTGCGTGACATGCTGCCCGGGCCGGTAGGCAAGGAAGAGCCTGTAGGCCCGCCCGAAGACAAGCGCGGCGGCACGAGCTGGCAGGACGTTTGCTTCATCCACTCCATCCCCGGCGATGACAACGACGAGGGGCTTGTGGTGCTGGCCGACGGCAGCATGAGGAAGTACATCAGCTGCAAGGGCATCAACGCTCTTTTGTTCGACGAAGCCGACCGCGAGCAGATGGCCAGGCAGTTCGCTGCCTTTGCCAACTCCTGCGATTCCGACATTCAAATCATCGTCAAGTCTCGCAACCTCTCGGTCGACGAGTACCTGTCGCGCTACGCGCAGCACATCAAGACAGAAATCGATTACCTGAAGTGGTACGCCGATTACACCGACAAGTGGTTCCGGCGCGTCCAGGAGGTGCACTTCGTTCCGCAGCGTGACTTCTACATCGTGGTCAGTTACCAGCCGCCCGACTGCAAGAACTTGAACAAGCCCTGGTCCGGCCGCCGCTCCATTCAAAAGCACGAGGAGTACCTGGAGACCCTCAATCGCCTGGTCAAAACGTCTTTCGAGCAGGCGCGCGCCGCCAACCTCCGCCCGTCCATGCTGACGCGCCGCGAGGTGCGCAACCTCATATACGCTGATCTCAACCCGAGCCTGGCTCACAGAGACCACGAGGCTCCGCCCTCCCGCCCGGACACAAGCGAGGCATCGTGCCTGGCTCGCTCGGCGCTCAAGGTGACGGAAGAGCATGTCTGGCTGGATGGCAAGTACATCGGCACGCAGTACATGGCGGAGCCTCCGCACGAGACATGGATGGGCTGGCTGGTCGACCTGCTCACGTTGAGCGTGGAGTACACGCTGTCGCTTTTTGTTCACGTCTGCGATCAGGATGCCGTGCGCAAGCGGCTGCAGATGAACTACAGAATGGGCGTGGTCACCAGCACGCAGCTGGCTACCCCCGACCTGGAAGGGCTGGAGTCCACGCGCGGAGCCGCTGCAGCAATCCAGGAGTTCCTGCGCAGCTCGAACAAAGCGTTTGATGTGAGCATGTACATCTCGACGCATGCCGACACCCCCGAGCGACTGGCGCAGCACATGGACGAGATAAGGCGCGTCTTCAAGAACCGCGGGGCGCTCATGGACAGAGCCCAGCTGCTGCAGCTCGATGCCTGGCAGTCGACGCTGGCAGTGGGCGTGGACAAGCTGGCTGTGGTGCACCAGGTGATGTCGCCGGTGGTGGGCACCTTCTGGCCGTTCTTTACTGCCTCATGCGGAACACCGGACGGGGTGCCGTTCGGCTTTGCCATTGCCTCCCGCGAGCCGGTCTTGCTCAACCCGTTTTTCCGCGGGCAGGGCAAGGACGCTAACAACATGTTCGTCGTGGGCACCACCGGCGCGGGCAAGTCCTTCGCCGTATCAATGCTCATCCTGCGCCTTCTGCCGCTCGGGGTGCGTTTTGTGCTGATCGATAAGACGGTCGACAAGTTCGGCGCCTATCGCTTCATCACAGAGCTTTTGGGTCCCGACCTGTGCGCCTATGTCGACCTCGGGCCCAACTCCGGCTTTGTCTTGAACCCGTTTGATCTCGGGCCGGAGGACAAGCCCGGCGACCCGTCCGCCGACAAGGTGAGCAGCCTGCTGGCGCTCATCGATATCATGCTCGCTCCGGAAGGGCGCGACGAACTGAACGTCGAAGAAAAATCGCTTCTGGACGGCTTGATCCGCGTGGCCTACATGGACTGCGCTTTCCGCAACACGGTGCCGACCATGAGCGACCTGGCCAGGGTCACGGCGCAGGCGGCTGCCGACGAGGTGGATCCGCTGCAGCGCGACCGCCTGCAACAGTTTGCCCGCGGGCTTTCGCTGTTCACCCGCGCGGGGGCGTTCGGGGGGCTGGTGGACGGTTACACCAACGTCGATACGGAGAAGCTCTTCATCGTTTTTGATACCAGAGACGTAAACGACCCGCGCCTGGAAAGAATGGCCGTCTACATGCTGGCCGAGTTCATACGCCGCAAGGCAGCTGAATCCAAGGCTCGCGGCATCAGGTTCGCCGCCATCATCGACGAGGCCGCGGCGCTCATGCGGTTCAAGGCCGGTGCCAGGCTGCTCGACGACCTCTCCAGGCGAGCCCGCCACTACGGGATGATGCTTGTTTCCATCACGCAGCAGCTCAAGGACTTCTTCAGAATGGCCGAGCAGGCGGATTCCGTGGTCAAGAACTCGCACATGAAGATCCTCTTGCGGCAGGATCCCAGCGATCTCAAGCTGCTCAAGGAGACGCTGCGCCTGACCGATGCCGAGGTGGTGGCAATCGAGAACTTCTCCAAGGATGAGGAGAAGCGCAAGGACAGCCAGCTTCTGTTAATTGTCGGCGCGGTGCACGGGACAATCCGTCTGGTGCCGAGTCCGATGGATTACTGGATCTGCACATCGGAACCGATTCGCGACATCCCGAGACGCCTCGAGATGATCAAAGAGGTCAAGGCCAAGAACCCCAACCTGAGCCACACCGATGCCTGCAGGCAGGCTGTCTATTACCTTGGATTGCAGCACGAAGGATAAGCGACGAGGATATGGAGAATATCTTTCGTCCCAACAAATGGTTCGTCATGTTCTGCGGGCTGCTCGTCTGTGTCTGGCTCGGGCTGCAGCTCGTCGCCACCATGCGCCTGGCGGATGAAGCCAAGCTAGCCGGCAAGCACATCTTCACCTGGGAGTGGCCGGCCGAGGGGCTCTATTCAAGCGCCAGGATCGGCAAGGCGGACGTTATACGGCGAAGCGATACTGACGCTATAGTTAAAGTGAAAGGCGAGCAGCTTCTGACATCTGCTCGCCACAGTGCTGATGGTAAGCCCGGTTCGGAGAGATCTGAAGTGGTCGAGTGCGGTGCCACGCTGACATTCTATAAGTCAAGCAACGACTGGGTTCTGGGCAGGGTGGAGCTGGAGTAGATGTACTGGAAGGTACGAAACCTGGGGCCCGAGCATCTCGTCCGCCAGTACGGCGTGCACGCCGCGCTGGCTGTCAGCGTCTTGATGAACATCCTGCTGCTGCTGACGCGCCCCAACCCGAGCGCGGCGATAGTCAAGCAGGAGCAGAAGAGATTTGCCGAGTTCGCCCGCCAGGTGACGCAGCACCTTCTGGACGGCAGCTACATATCTTATG
>DATNRD010000005.1:0-12256 GCA_036703665.1 Candidatus Obscuribacterales bacterium | reverse complement strand
AAATAGGCTCGTCCCCTGTCAAGGGTGGCAGCGGTAAAGCTTCTCTTGAGGTCAGGGACAATCGTTGGCATGACCGGCTCCCCTTGCTTGTCTCGGGCGTTCAGCAACATTAGCACCACAGAAACGAACTGGGACACCGCCGTATACGTCGAGCATCCTTTCAGCCGTCCTCATGCATATACGTTGGCAGCTGAAAAAAAGTTCAATGCGCCAATGGTAACCAGGGTAGTCCGGGCTTGCATGACAGACCGGCGCACCACGAGCGGGTGCGCCGGCACCGGGCCTCAAGCTGGAAGCCAGAAACTAGTTCGCCCTGGCGACCTTGGTCTTCTGCTCGAGCTTGAAAGCCCGGGCTTCGATCCTGGCAATCCGCTTGTCGGTCTTGGCTCGCACCTTGGCAGGCAAATCCTTGGCAAGCGCCAGATATGCCTTGTATTGCGTGGCCGATTCGCGCAAGGCGGTCGGCGAGTCGGGCGAGAGTCTCTGCAACGCTTCAGCCAGTCCCCATCTCGCATCAGCCTGCCGGGGATTCTGGAACATCGCCAGCCTGAAGCTGTCTACCGCGCTTGCCAGCTGCTTTTTCCTTGCCAGGTCTTGCCCTAGTCTCAGGTGCCTGCGAGCCTCCTCGCGAACACGCGCGACGGAGGCCAGGCCTCTTCTGGCGCGATCGCTTTGACCGTTGGCGGCCGCCTTCTTGTACGCCAGCTCCGCGCTGTCGAGGTCCTTCATCATGAGTGCCATGTCAGCCACTGCTGCCAGCTGCTGCGGTGCACTGGTATGACTTATGACATCGCGCATCTGCTCTGCCGCTTCACTGAACTTGTTCTGCGCGAGCAGCGCTTCCGCGTAAGAGATTCTCTCCGCATCGTTCTGAGGAGTGCCGACTTGTGTCGTATCGACCGGCTCGCCGGCAACAGCGCGCAATTTCGCAAGCGCCAACCTCAGGCGCAAATCGTTGGGGTGCAGCCTGATTGCCCTTTGCAAGGCGATTTCGGCGTTCTCGTAATCATTCGAGAGCAGGAACGAGCCCGGCGACTCTTTCTGCGCCTTCAAATAAAAGGCGCGCGCCAGCCCGTCGCTAGAGGCCACGTTGCCCGGTTGAAGCTCAAGCGTCGTCTCGAACTCTTTGATCGCCTCGTCCAGCTTTTCCAGTCTCAGCAATGTTTCACCCAGACGTTGATGCAGCACGGGATTCTGCGGCATCAACTCCGAGCCGGAGCGAAGCTCTGCTACCGCCAGCTCGAGATCTCCCCGCCTTTCCCGGAGGTCCGCCATTCTGAGGTACGGGTCAGGGTTGTGCGGATCGATCAAGGTTGCTTGCCTGTACTCCTTCAGCGCCGCCACAGTGTTTTTCTGCGCCTCGTACTGTTTGCCCTGCGCAATATGCAGCGCCGCCATGCGCGCATACGCTTCCGTCAGTTCCGGCTTGATTAACGCCGCATGCTCGTACTGCTTGAGCGCGGCGGCAATGTTGCCCTGCGTTTCATATGCCTTGCCGAGCGCCAGATGAACGGGCGCGCTGTTGCGGAACTGGTAGAGCGAGATGTTCAACTCCTTGATCGCTTCTTCGACCAGCCCCTGCCTTAGCAAAGCCTCTCCCAGGCCATAATGAGCGGTGGAATTGCCGGGATTGAGCTCGATCGCCTTACGGAAATTGCTCATCGCTTCTGCCAGCCGATCTTCTCCAAGCTCTATCATGCCAAGGCCCGCGTACCCGTCAGAGTATTGGGGATCGAGTTCAACCGCCTCCTGGAAAGCCTTGTATGCCTCCGCGTTCTTTTCCTGTTCCTTAAGGGCAAGACCCAGTGCGTACCGCGCCGGGGCGAATTGTGGATCGTTGCTGACCGCCAGCCGTGCCTCGCTTTCCGCTTCCATAAGCAAGCCGGCCCGCTTGTCAATAACGGCCTTGGAAGACGATTGCAAGCGATTGATGGCCACCATCGCCTTGCCCGTATGCGCAATGGCATTGGCGGGATCCCTGGCGAGCACCTTGTCGAACTGCTCACTGGCACCGTCCAACTTGAACTGCATGACCAGAGCCGTTCCCAGCCCGGCCACCGCGTCGATGTCCTTGGGATTCCTTTTTATCTGCTCCCTGAAGAGATCGGCCGCGTGCTCATACTTGCGCTGAATGAGAAGATCCTCCGCCCTAGCCACCGGGTAGGAGACTTTGCCTTTGAACAGTCTGCCCGTTGTGTTTTTCGCGACCTTACTTGTCGCTGCGCATACTGAGCTCAATCCAGTGACACCAAGGGCTACCAACAAGCTAACAGATGTGGCTAACAACACTTTTCGCATAACTCTCTCCTCATTCGAGCCGCGTCTGAAGGCGGCAGGACGGAGAATAACACGATTTTTTGTCACGGCTTCCCTTGAAGCGCGCCGCAATAATCCTTGATGCACGCCTGTGCCCATCGCCATAACGGAACGCAGCTTCCTAGAAAATCTTTTAGGCAATCGGCGGGAACATTATCACCGGGCGGCAGTCTATTAGCCGTCACCGGCAGGGACCGGGCCGTTAACCAGGCTCTTGTACCACTCTCAAGCTCTCTGCCATACTAGGAGTGGCTTGGCCACGACTGCGCCCAGAACAGTCATCGATGGTTCTCAACTCCCATGCAGCCGTCCCACAAGCCACCGGTATCACCATCGGCATCTTCGCACAGAGTAAATCAGGCGCATCTCCCTTGATCAGCAATCGCGCGGCTGCTCCCAGGAGCGCCATCTCAATGGGACCGTGCCCTCCCCTATTTCTGCGCTAAAACACGTTAACCAGGGAGTGCCCGTACCGAGGCCCACCGCTCATGTTCGACGACACCGACAAAAATCTTGACAGTCCGCAGCACAAAGGCAGCGAGTCAGAGGGGTCGATTTTTGACCAGTTGAAATCCGGCTTCTCCGACCTGGCTGAAAAGGCAAAGGTGCACGTTCAGTACCTGAAGGACGGGGGCAAAAGCGGGGTCACAGACGAGTTCGGCAAGCCCGTCATCGAGGGATTCGATGATTCCAGCACCTCAACGGATGACAATGTTGGACACGCCATCCTCGACGCCAGCATGGGTCTGGGAGCCGGGCCTCCCGGTGGAGACGCAGCCGTAGCCGAACCGTCCGACACCGCCCATACTCCGACTGACCGCTCCCATCCAGCGGAAGATATGAGCCCTTATGGGTCCGCATACGCGGGCGAGGGCTTGACCCGCAACATTGCTGCCGGCAAATTGGTGGTTCAGAGACCGCGGGACGAAGCCGGTAACCCCACAGGAGAAAAGGAAACCATAGAAGACGTCGTGATGAATCACCTGCAGAGCCAGGATGTCAACTTGAATGAGGAGGAGCTTCAAAGATATGTGCGCGAAGTGAAGGAACTCAACCACATATCCGACCCCACCGATGTGCCTGAAGGGCAGACCATTTTGCTGCCCGGTCACAATAAGAATGGCGACCTGATCGTGCAAGAGCACGATGACACCACGCGCATTGTCACCGGCGACGGGGCGGTCAGCATTTACGATCCCGCCAACGGGCATGCCGTCGAATACAGGCCGCACGAGGATGGCAGCTACACCCTGAGAACCTATGACGGTGATGGGACGACACACGTTATCGAGCACATCCCCGACGGCGACGGCGGGTACGTAGAACGACACAACGTGAGCAGCATCGGGGACTCTGAGGGAAGCTCCTCCTATGAGATTACCCGCACTCCCGATGGAGGATATGAAATCAGGGAAGAGGGGGGCGCGCCCTGGGATAAGACGGAGTACGACCCTGACGACCCCGACCCGCGCATAGAACGTGCCCGCCTGTCAGACCTGGCCCGGGCGACCATCGCCGACCCCGAAGACCTCCAGAGGTTTCAAGAGAACATGTCCGCTTTCGAGCAGCGTGCTCGGGAGCAGAACTTGACTCCACAGGACAAGGCGAAGTTCTATCATCAGGTCACCCGCCTCATGGAAGCCGGCGACAGCACCAATCCGGATTTGCCCGGTGCGGACGACCGGGTGCACATCGCCGAGCAAATCATGGCCCACGCGGCCGACCCTCAACTGATCGACCAGGGACAGCACAACACCTGTGCGGCTGCTGCGCTCGAGTCCCAGATGTTCACACGCAACCCGGAGCTGGCCGCCCGAATTATCGTAGATGTGGCAACCCAGGGGGCTTTCGAAACCACGTCCGGCAGGCGAATAGAGCCACATTCCAGCCTCCTGAAAGCCGACGGTGAATCAAGTCAGCACCCCCCGGCCGACAATTCCCGCAGTTACGCGAGCCAGCTCTTCCAGTCCGCCGCCCTATCCACGGAGTACAGCAGTTACAGGACAAAGTCCAACCCCGAAAGGCCGGGACAGCTCCTGGAGGTCTGCGACAAGAGTGAGATCCAGGCCAAGCATCCGGACATGCACTTCAGTGGTAATTCTGAAGTAATCGGGTTCCCGGGTATCTCCGCCGACGAACTTCAAAGAATCAACAATGAGCTTGCCGGTGATGCCAACCCGCTATCGATAATCAAACACGCGAGCGCCCCACCAGAGGGTGTCGGATCGAACGTGTCGAGCGAGCGTGACCTCGAGGATAGGCTCCAGGCACTGAGCAACGACGGAAAGTTGCCGGCGCTCATCTATGTAGATTCCGGCAACCAGCCGTTTCTGGCGGACTCTCTGGGTGGCGTAGCGGGCGGGTCCGGGGCCGGTCACTGGGTCACGGTGACGGCCTTCGATAAGAACAATGGTACGGTCTCGGTCGACAACCAGTGGGGCTCCGGTTTCGACCGCGAAATGACGCTTGCCGAGCTTTATGCAGCCACTAAACCGGTGTCTGGGCATCCGACCTGAGTGCCGTGCAAGCCTGAACTGTAAACAGGGCGTCAGAGGAAGGAATGAGCCATGCGATTGCGTAACCATGGGCAGGTAGCCGTGATCGATCTGCCCGAAGGCTGGGTGGAAAAACCGGCTGAAACCATGCGGACTACGATCGGGACAAGATCTCTCCGGGAGTTTCACCAGCCCGATGAACCGGAAGCCTGCATCTGTTTCTATTACCGGGGATTGCCCCTGACCACGGTGGGAGCGGCCGCCTTTCGCACCACGTTACATCAACCAGAGCACCTTCTCTCCGCTAAGGAGATCGAATCTCTGAGCGAAGTTCTCAAAGAACGGGTAGACCCTTGGGTCTTTGTTATCGAATCAGCCAGAACGCTGGACTGGAACGGCCGCCGCGTGCTCCGCTTGGAAGGGCAGTACAGGGAAACAGGAGCGAACCTGATCGAGATATTTGTCGACTGCGATGGCACCGGCAGAGCGGTGCAAGAGATCTACTTTATCGCGCCGGCGGGCAGCTTCGCCCGATACGCCCAAACAGCAGACAAGGCACTGCGGACAATTCAGTGGAAGTCCTCGCAAGGATCATCTTGAGTAAAGGATGCCGCACTGTCCTGCTGATAGCACGAGCCGATTATAGTGATATCCTACTTTCATGCCATCCTCGCCGTATTTTCTTTGCAGCGAACGTCTGGGCTTCCGCTGGTGGTCACGAGAGGACTTGCCGCTGGCCAAGCAACTATGGGGCGATCCTGAGGTCACGCGCTTGTTTTCAAAAACAGCGTTGTCGGACTTTGAGATACAGGAACGCCTCAACGCTGAAATCGACCGGGGAAATACGCATGGCGTGCAGTATTGGCCGATGTTCGAGCTGGTAACCGACCTGCATATCGGGTGCTGCGGTTTGCGTCCTTACCGGCTTGCTGACAAAGTCTATGAATTGGGCTTTCATCTTCGTCCTGTGTTCTGGGGTAGAGGACTGGCCAGCGAAGCAGGCAGAACAATGCTCGATTACGCCATAACCGAAGTCGGCGCACACGCGATATTTGCCGGACATCACCCTGAAAATGTCGCTTCAAGAAACGTGTTACTGAAGCTAGGCTTTGAAGAGACAGGCGCTGAATTCTACGAGCCGACTGGACTGTTCCACCCGTCGTACATGTTCTACATCAAGCCTGAGGCACGTAATTCCAACTAGTGCGGGTCCCGTTCTTTCGTTTTTGATTATCTGCTGCCATCATTGGGTCTGGGCTGGTTTACACCAGCCACAAGCTGACCGCTTGCATCGGCTCAACCAGTCAGGACACTAAGGAAAAGGGCACGCAGACAGGATTTAAGGAGCATCTCGCCGCACCTCAATCAAATTCGCAGTCGTAGTTTTGGTAGTAAGTAGATCGCGCTTCGCACAGCCCGAAGGCGCCTCGGCCCAACCATCACTTGCAACTGTACGCCGGCGGTGTCAAATTTCCATCAAACGACAAAGGCTGAGCGGCCTGCACGCCTTTACGCGCGCTCCACTCAATGACCGGCCGGGCATCATGTCACAAAAGCACCTTTTCAAAAGGAGGGAACCGTCACCCAGCACTGCCGCCCGTGTGGTTGGTTCGCCCTAAAGGAAATGGTACCGGACCTCAGATCTAAGAACATTATGGGACCACGCTGAAGACTCTGGGACGTTAAGACACGCTCTGAGGGCGCCTGTGTAGATATGCAGACTTTTGGGACCACTGGCCTACTGGCTGAACTTCTTGGGACCTCGATCTGTTATAATGAACCCTGCGGGACGCCAAGAGAAGGTTTCGGGACCGCCAAGCCAATGAAATTACCCGCCCAACAGCCAACCGTATTCCAGGACAAACCCCTGCCACCCCGTACAGCCCTGGCAGGCACAAGCGCGCTGGTGCACGCCTTTGATGTTCAAGCTCCGGTCAGGCACCCGGTCTGCATTTCCTCCCAACATATTAAGGGTCACGTCAAAGAACAGGGAGGCTGGCGCGTCTATGAGAAGCGGTACGAGGTTGAGCCGACTGTGGTGGAGCATCTCAATTTCGCCATGCGCTACGAACCGGTTGACCTTCTCGTGCTCAAGCGCATTTTTCTCTCCCTCCCTCCTGAAGAGCTCCAGGCGTATGTGCAGTCCGCGCCCACAAGTGTGTTCGCTCGCCGGGCCTGGTATCTGTACGAGCTGCTTACCGGCAAACAGTTGAGCGTTCCTGACGCGCCCAATGTCACGGCAGTAGAACTGCTCGACCCTCGTCACTACTTCACCAGACCCACCGGCACGCTCTCGCGACGCCACAAGGTCAGAGACAACCTCTTGGGCACAAGCCGGTTTTGTCCGATCATAAGGCGAACGGAGGCTCTGACAGGCTTTGTTGGACGCAATCTGGCGGAATCGGCTCGACAGGTAATCGGAACCGTCAGTAAAGCAGTTATCGCTCGTGCTGCGAGCTTCCTCCTTCTGGCGGACAGCAAGGCGAGCTTTGAAATTGAGGGCGAACGGCCGCCGCGCGATCGCATCCAGCGCTGGGGACGCGCGGTGATGCAGGCCGGGAGAAATCCGCTTTCAGCAGACGAGCTCATCCGGCTCCACGGAGTTCTCATTGAGGACAATCGCTTTGTCCGCCCGGGATTCCGGACCGAAGGCGTCTTCCTCGGCGAGCGCACCACCGACGGCGAACCCTTGCCTGAGTTTATCGGTGCGCGCCCGGAGGATCTCCTCGAACTCATTTACGCCCTCGTCGAAACCAATGCACTGATGCGCGATGCCTCACTTGACGCTGTGCTGCAAGCGGCAGTCACCGCATTCGGTTTCGTCTACATACATCCTTTTGAGGACGGAAACGGCCGGTTGCACCGCTACCTCATTCATCATGTCCTTGCCGATCGGCAGTTCACTCCGTCTGGCATGGTGTTTCCGGTATCGTCGGTGATGCTCGACTGGATCGATGACTACAGGCAAACGCTGCAAGCCCATTCCGCGCCACTGATGGACTTCATCGATTGGATTCCCACTGAACGCGGTAACGTCAGCGTGCGCAACGACACCGCGGACCTGTATCGCTTTTGGGACTGCACCGAGGCAGCCGAGTTCCTCTATCGTTGTGTTGAGAGAACTATAGAAGTAGACCTGCCGCGCGAGATCGATTTTCTCATGCGCAGGGACGAAGCCATGCGGAATGTGATGAACACGGTCGAAATGCCGGATCGCCTGGCGGAGCAATTCATTCTCTACGTCCAGCAAAATAACGGCAAGCTGCCGAAGCGCAGACGCAATGAGTTCGCCCCCTTGACCGACGACGAGCTCGACAGGTTAGAACACATCGTCGCCCATGCCTTTGAGGGATTCGAATGAATTAGCAATGTTCACCGTTCTGCGTTGCGACGAGCGTCAATCGGGTTTGTCTCGGGTCGCTATCGGGTTTGTATAATGAAACACACGAGTCTGACACAGGGACAGCTATGGATGACACAAAGGCGCGCTTCCTCAAGGCTATAGAAGTACTCCCGTCGGAAAAGAGGAAGTTGCTCGAGGAGGCTGGCGGGCGACGCGATCGGTTTGCCTCTATCCCAGACAAGAGCTATAATTGTCAAGATTCAATTCCAGGGGGGATACCGGATGTCCCGTTCCGACATTCCAGACGACAGTAAGGTTATCCGGGCACTCAGGGAAGGCGACAAGGACGGGGCAGCGCATCGCATCCTGGAAGACTTGCAAAAAATCGAGCACGGTCCTGGCACGCCGCAGCAAAAGCTGGCGAAGGAACAGGCATATCTGGGACAGCTCCAGGGCGACGGGGAGCGCGATCGCGAATTACAGCGGCTAGGTTTTGCCGGTTTTGAAGAAGTTTGGACTTTCGACGGGAAAGGCCACAAGTTTGCGCCCAAGCTAATAAGCGACGCCAACCACAACGATCGGCCGGACTCGAATGAACTGCAAGTGGACCTCACCAATACTGTCCTGGGCGATCATTTGACTGGCAAAGCCCTGAAGAGCAGAACTGCCGGCGCCGCACCTGAGGCTGGCAAGCTACAGGCGCTCACACCGAAGGTAGATCACTCGCTGGATGAGAAGCCACCGCTGCAGGGAAGGGTCGCCGACACGGGTGCTATGCTGCAGGGCAAGGTCGATGCTTCTGGCCAGGCAGACAAACCAAGAGTCTTCAAGCTAGGAACGGAGCAGTTCGTTAAGTCCGATACAATCGAGCGCCTGCCAGACGGTCGGACGATTGACTGGACAAAATGGCACCATGACATGGTCTTTGCTGTCAAACGTGAATTCGATCAGTTGCTTGCAAACTCCCCTGAGTTGAGGACTCTACCAGGAACGTATGGCAACACAGGGTCAATCAAACTGCAATTCGACGTTAAACGAGACGGCAGTATCGAGTACCGAGGCTGCGAAGGAGCGTCTTTCTACGGCGCAGACCCTGCCGCCCGGGCTCGTTTTCAAGAGATTGCCAGGCAAGCGCTGGAGCGCACACAGTACAATCCAGCTTTGAGGTTCCCGCCAGGATCCCAACGCTCGGTAAATTCAACCGAGCTGGAAATCGGTCTGAACACTGGCAGATCAACCCAGTGGCAGCGAAACGACCGTGAAAGACTTCGTCGTTAATCAACTCTTGTGCTACTTGGCTTTGATTTGCCAGTTCACGGCAGTATTGCCTGGAGCATTGGCCGGCGAATCATCGTCTACGGACGTATTGCCAGAGGTCGATCTGAGCAAGCCCTCAGCTCGCGCGCGCGCGGGGGATGGTTTTGTCGAGTCGAGAAGGGTTCCCCTGCCGAAAGCCGAAATGATAGACGAGGCAGACAAGCTACTGCGCAGTGGAAACGCAGAAGAAGCCGAGAACATACTAGGCGTGCTCATAAGAGAGGAAGAACTCGTCTCTGGTAAGGAATCACCTGAATTGATCTTGTTGTTGCGGGGAATGGGAGACGCGTGCTTGCTACAAGGCAAACTATTGGAAGCCGAGTCCAGCCTTCTGCGGGCTATCAAGTTGCAGCTTGCGCAAAAGAAGGGACCCAACGAAGACCTGGCCTACGACATGAGGCTACTGGGGCAGACATATCTTCAACAGGGCAGAATCTCCGACGCCCAGGCGATGTTCGCGCTCGGGTTGGGCGCGATTGACCAGGTATACAAGGGTGACGCCAAGCCATTGAAGCTGCGCATCGAGCTGATTGATCTTTTGGCGGACACGCTCGAGCGCGAAGGTGACTGGTCCAAGGCCGAACCGCTGCTCGAGCGGCTCCTCAGACTGCAAAGACAGCACCAGCAGCCTCTTAAAATTGCCGACAAAGCCATCGCTGATACGCTCAAACGTCTGGAGCACGTCAAGGCAGCCCAGAAGGTCTCCACCGATGCGCCCAAGCCGCTGGAGCCACGCGACTCCCGAGGTTCCAACAGCACCGAGCGCGCCCTGGAGAGTGCATTGTTCGCTGTCAGGCAGGAACGAGCATTCATATCAATTCAAGGCAGGGCCCTTTCAGAGCAAGAGAAAGGCAGGCTAGAGGCGCTCGAGAAGGCTGAAGCCTTGCTTGTCAGAGCTCAGCAACAATTATCCGCGGTACATACACCGGGGGCCACAGAACCCAAGCAATGAGTTGACAACACCTGCATGAGCGTGTCCCGTGCAGCCGCACACAGAAAGTCGCGCCCTTTCTGCTGTATCTGCGAAAGCAGCACGGAAAAGCCGAAGAGGCGGTCAATTTTCATGTGTACCAGTTCGAGAATGCGCGCATTATCGACACGGACCGCTGGGACGCAGGCCAACAGGAACCCGCCGGAGCGGTCGACACACCACATTTGCAATCGAAAGGTACGAGCTCATGGCACTATCACGTTTCTATCCTGCCTCGGTCTTGCCAGCCGTGCTCTGCCTTCTGTCCCAGCTCGCCCCGCATCAGATTAAATCTGGCGGGCGGCTTTGAACTTTTTGGAAGTTTGAAACGTTTATACCGGCAGGCGCCGATGTGCAAGCAGCGGTCCTTAAAAGAAAGGTCTCGGCCAGCAAAGGAGAGTCGACATGCAAGCCACCAGTCTGTCACGTCCAGAATTACTATGGTTTGAAAGATTTTCCGCCGGAATGACAGCACAAGCAGCCGGCAAGAGCAAGTGCGCGCAACAAGCGCTTGAGGAAGCCATTCTTGTTGCGGATCGCTACGACCTGAACGAAGAGTTGATTCATACATATCTCGCGTACGGCCATGCCTTCCGTAACAGCGGACAGTTGGACAGAGCCGGAGACATCTACGCAAGAGCGATAGACTACTGCGCCAAGACGAAATATCAAGATACCGAAGTCCACATGCATCTCCAGGCTGCCCTCGGCGGTCTGCTCTGCACGAAAGAGCGGTACGCCGAGGCGCGGGTAGCTCTGGAAAAGGCGGTGGAGTTACGAGTGGCCTTGCACCTGCCGCCCGATCAGCCGACCCTCGAGGCCTACACGCTGCTTGCGCGTTGCTACGGCATGCTCGAAGACTGGGAAAACGCTGATGTCTTTGCTCGACAGGCATACGACATGAGCAAAGACCTATTTGGCGCCTCCAATGCCAACACACTTTGGACGCTATCTCTGTGGGCCATGGCAGCCATGGGCTTAGGCAACTGGCAACGAGCCAACACTCTGCTGTCACGGCTGAGAACGGCACTGAATAAGAAAAAGCAGCACGGCTATTTCCAAGGGCTGGAAACCCTCGACCAGATGGTGCTCTACCTTGAGACGGGCATGGGGCACCGTTGAATTCAGTGTATCCGCTCACCGCACCATTTGGTCCTGGTGCGTACCTACCGAGTCGGGCACCGGTGGCTGAGTGTCTGGCCTTTCCGCAACGGTGCGCGCAGCGTGGTGGCCGCTTAATCCGCAGGGACGGATCGATTTCAGCGCGCCAGGAACTCGAATTCGAATATAGAGTACCGACAGGTATTGGCAAGATCGCTCTCGATACCTTGACGGTGCCAAAGTAAAGCGAGCCCGCCACTAATCGTTCACGTCGCCGGGTTGGCCTGTGTACGTCTCGATGTTCGGAAGGGCACGTGATGCCTGCGCAGGATAGCCATGCCGGCAGCCGTCTTCAAGATCGCCTTAGCGAGTCGCTTGTCCTGCCAACGATCGGACTGGAACAGTTGCTTGATGGGCGCAATCGCATTAATTGCGGACGGGATGGAAAACTCGACGATGAATACTTTCACGTTGGCATCTATTCGGTGCTCAGTCACGTGGCGGTAGGGAACCTCCGGGAACGGATTGACAGCATCGAAGTCCGCCCCGGGCTTGTTGGTCATCACAAGCTCGTGTCCGGGAGGCAACACCACCGTGCGGCCGGCGACGTCCACACTGACGCCACCGCGGTGTCCGTCGAAGAAGTTGAGCACGGCACCGTCCGCGCCAGTCTCGCCCATCAAAACTATGCTGCCGGGGGCAACCTTGCTCGTT
>DATNRD010000004.1:0-2183 GCA_036703665.1 Candidatus Obscuribacterales bacterium | reverse complement strand
ACCCGCAGGTAATAGTCGAGCTGCTCTGGAAGCAGGTAGCCGGCGGCAACAAGAAGCTCGCCCAGGGGTACGTGCATGTTGCCCGTGTTGCGCTGGATCTCAAGGGCCGCGTCCAGCTCTTCCATGGTGATGAGCCCCGAGGCTACCAGCAGCTGCCCCAGCTTGGGGCGGCAATAATCCGCCGCTGGCGCCTGCGGCTCGGACGCCTCGTGCGGTGCGCTTGCCGGATCCCGCGACCAGCTGTCGTAGACCTTTCTGATTTCCGGCTCCTTGAGAGCCTCGTAGGCCTGGCTCAGCCTTTCCCGGGCAGCCGACAGGCGCGAGCGCGCTGCCGGATCAGATTTCAGGTCATTCTCGAGGGCAGACACCAGCCTGGCATAAGCCTTTTTGATCTCTGCCAGGGAGGCGCCCTCTTCCAGTCCCAGCAGAAGATAGATGTTACTGGCCATGGTTTGACTCCAGAATCTTGGCGGCGCGCAATCAAACCAAGAGGAACAATCCTCAGCCCTGATTACTCGACCTGTACACGCGTGAAAGGATGCCCGGACGTTGTTCTACTAGGATGACACCTGCTTTTGGCGGTTGTCAAGAAAACGTGGCGCAGTTTCAGCGACAGGTGACCGGCTCTGGTAGCGCAGTGCCGATCAAATCGTAGGGCTTGGCCTGGTCCACCCTTACCCTGGCAAAATCGCCAATCTGCACCTGGCTTGCATCGCCGTCCCTGACGTACACCAGGTTGTCGATGTTGGGCGCATCCCACTGGCTGCGCCCGAAGTACATGCGCTTGGCCTGGTCGAATCCCTCTACCAGCACTTCAATCTCCTGCCCGACCAGCGACCGGTTGCGCTCCGTGGAGATGCTGTGCTGAATCTGCATTATGCGGCTGCGCCGCTGCCTTTTGACGCGCTCCGGCACCTGATCGGGCATGTGCCCGCTGGCTACCTCCATCTGGCGCGAGTAGGTAAAGACGCCCAGCCTGTCGAACCTGTGTTCCTGGATGAATTCGGCAAGGTGCTGGAAATGCTCTTCGGTCTCGCCCGGAAAGCCGACTATAAAGGTAGAGCGAATGGCCACCTCGGGCACCAGCCGGCGGATGCGCTCCACCACGGATGCCGGATTCCTGGGCCTGGCCATGGACGAAAGTATCTCCGGATGGCTGTGCTGCAGCGGGATATCGACGTACTTGACCACCTTCGGCAGCCTGGCCATCGTCTCCAGCAGCCGCTCGGTAGCTTCCGTGGGATAGAAGTACATGATGCGGATCCAGTCCAGGTCTTCTATCTCGTGAAGCGCCTCCAGCAGCTCGGGGAGAGCGGGCTTGCCGTAGAGGTCGAGCCCGTAGTAGGTCGAATCTTGCGAGATGAGAATGATCTCGCGCACGCCGCCCGCCACCAGAACTCGTGCTTCCTTCACGAGAGACTCGATGGTGCGGGAGCGAAAGCGCCCGCGCAAAATTGGGATGATGCAGAAGCTGCAGTTGTGGTCACAGCCTTCGGCGATCTTCAGGTAAGCGAAGGCGCCGAGCCCCGTCTGCATACGCGGCATGAGATCCTGCTCGTGGTCGTTGGGCGTGTCGCTTACCTCGACCACACGCAGCGACGAATCTTCGGCCACGGCCTTCATCACCTCGACGATCTTGTGAATATCGCCCGTGCCCACGACCGCGCGGGCCTCGGGAATCTCCTGGAGCAGCTCGTCCTTGAAGTGTTGCGCCAGGCAGCCGGCAATAATCAGCTCTTTGCCCTGGCAGGCCAGCTCCACCAGCGTCTTTACCGATTCCCGCCGGGCGTCCTCGATGAAAGAGCAGGTATTGACCAGGCAGATGTCTGCCTCATCGTTGTCGAAGGTGACTTGAAAGCCGGACTCCTGCAAGAGACCCAGCATAACTTCGGTGTCGGTGGCGTTCTTTGGACACCCCAGGGATACCACGCCGATCTTCGGATTACGCATGCTTGCCCTCGCTCCCTGTCCGGCAAAGCCGCCGGCGGCCGCCCGCTTCTACAAAGACATCGCTGCCGTAAGGCCCGACGCCGGTCAGATTAGGGCTTCTGCTGCCCCGGGAGCGCCGGCTTCCAACCGGCAGGTTACCGGCGCTCCCGGGGCAGAACAGCCAAACCGCAGCTCGATATGAGTCCCGGTGAACGGCATAGGCACAACGCCATGCCTTACCGGGAAGATGCACG
>DATNRD010000003.1:0-4729 GCA_036703665.1 Candidatus Obscuribacterales bacterium | reverse complement strand
GGATCATCAAGATGCCCTTTCGCGACGCTTCCGGCGAAGACCCATTCGAAGCTCCGCCGACAGTTAAAACGCTCCCTCAGGAGCTTAAGTTCCTCGGGTGTCAGCAAGATGGTTTGTGACGTGCCATTCTTGGTCTCCGGAATCACCCACGTGCCACCCTCCAGGTCGACGTCCCGCCAGCGCATCTGGACAATGTTGCTCTTGCGGGCACCGGTGGAAAGAGCGAGCATCACAAAGTCGCGGACATCACGATTAGGCTCTTCCTCGATTGCAGCAATGAGTCTGGGCAGCTCGTGCGCTTTCACGAAACGATCTCGCGCCTTCAGTTTGAACTTCTCTATGCCCACAGAGGGGTTCTTACAGTCAGTCAGGCCCCACGAAATTCCTTTATTGATGACTGCTTTCAACAACTCGATTATGCGATTCGCCGTGGTGGCGCCGCAATTCTTGCCCAGCTCGCTGTGCAGCTTTTGAACTTCTTGCTTACGGATGCTCCTCACCCGCCTGTTCCACCAGTCCTTTAAGTAATGATTGAAGTTGTACTCAATAACCTGCCAAGTCTTGCAGTGCTCCCGCGCATAGCAATTGAGGTACTGCTCGAAGACTTCGGCAAGAGTTGCCTCCGCCCGCAGTGCCCGCTTTTCATCCAGCGGATCGACGCCTTTGTTGAGCGCTGCATTTACTTCGCCGGCAAGCAACCTCGCCTGCTCGATGGTCATGGCCGGAAAGTTCGCGAGTGTCCTCTTCAGCACGCGACCATCCAGCCAGCGATATACAAGAAATAAGAGCCACAATAAGGAACCGAAGGCATTCGTCTGGACAGCCTCCGCCGAGCGCATAAAGGCGAAAATCGCTACACTTAAAGAGATTTATGCGCCAGGACACTAGAATTCAACATAGTCCAGCGCCGACACCACCGCGCTCAAGAACTGCGGATGGCAATTGGGTCTCACGCGAATAACCTGCCCGCGCATGAGAACAACCTCAAGCACGCAGTCGAGAACGTTAGCATCGCGAGCCGCTGTGCCAGCTTTAGCAGAAACAATGAAGTCAATCAATGCAACCAGTGTCTCAATACGAATCCGTGCCAGTTTACGCTTGTTGGGAACGCGTTGAAGCTCCCGGATGAGCTGATCCGGGTAGAAGCAAAGGAACGCCTCTCTCTCAAAGTATCCAATAAGTTCCCTGGCAGGTCCCGGCGTAAGGAGAGCCCTGATCCAGACGTTGGAGTCAATTACCGCCTTGATCACGCATCGACCTCAGCTCTGCCCGGATGGACTTCATTTCTTCCACGATCTCCTCTTCAGACAGCGGCGGCAGGTCTTTCGTGTATTCGTCGACTTTTTCGCACAACTCCTGCCAGCTTCGTCCCCAAGACTTGCTGATAAGCTTGCGCCCCAGCTCTTCCTGCTCTGCTGGGGTTAGCTGCTCGACCAGCCTGAGTACCTGGTCGAGAGACGGCCGTTCCGGTTTGCGCTGAGCCATGCTTGACCTCCTGACACACTCTAAGTGTATCAGGACAGTCCGGAGCGTCTAGGAAAGGGCATTGGCCGGTCCTTTAGGAGCAAGGTCAGTTCCCATCCGGGTTAGGAAGCGCCAGGACGATACCGGCTGCCTGGAACATCGCCGAGTGAGCAACCTCTCTGCCTTTGCGTTCGGCATCCTTGGCCGTCCGGGCGTAAACGCTCAGCGTCGTCTTAAGGTCCTTGTGGTTAAGGGCACTCTGGATAAGGGCAACGTTAACGTTCTGCGATGCCATCCAGCTCCCGAGATTGCGCCGCAGGTCGTGCAAGGTGCAGTCCTTGATGTCTGCCCGGGCTAGCAGCCTGTACCAGGCCTTTTTCAGCTCGACAAGGTGACCCTTCGGTCCGCGGCCCGGAAACACGTAGTCACCGTCGATGGTGGTGTGCCTCCTTGCTAGAATGGCAATCTCGATCGCGGTCAGAGCGATCGTCTGAGAAGTGCCGTTCTTGGTCTCCGGTATGGTCCATACTCCGGAATCCAGGTCAATGTCTTGCCAGCGCATCGACACGATGTTGGACTTCCGCGCCCCGGTCAGCAGCGACAGCATGACAAAGTCGCGTATCTGGTGGTCCGCCTCAGTCAGAAGTGCGTGGAGCAGTCGCTTTACTTCGTCCTTGTTCAGGAATCGTTCTCTCGCTCTTTCGGGAAACAGGGAGATACCCGCTGCCGGGTTGTCCTGCAGGAACAACTTCCGCGTGCGGCCCTTGTTGTATATCGCTCTAAGGAGCTGGATGGTGCGATTTGCCACATATATTCCGTGCGCCCGGCCAAGATAACCGTGCAGCCGCTCAACATCGTTATGCGTGATGGTCGAGAGCTTGTGCTCACGCCAGTGGTTGAGATAACGTGCGAACTCCTTCTCCATCCTGTCGGCAGTCTTGCGCTTCTTGCGAGCGTGCCTGACGAGGTATTCCTGGAACAGCTCGCCGAGGGTCAGCTCCTCATCCCATGCTTTTCGCTGTTCGAATGGGCTGTGACCTTGTGCGATGACACCATTGATCTCGTCGGCTTTGTTCCTCGCTTGCTCGACCGTCATGCCCGGATACGGTCCGATGCGCTCCCAATTAGATCTGCCGTTGACCTTACGCCGCAACCAAAATTAATAGAAAGCTCTGGTGACAACAACTATGACAAACAGGCGATCGCTGCCGTTGGGGCGGCTGAATGGCCAATGTTACCAGAGTGGTATAAGGGATCAGAACTTACGCTGAGGGTGGATTTCAGCAGAATCAAGCAGCTACGAAAAATTTCCAACGATTCGTTCCTGATATCGCAGATGATGCGATAGTCGCGTACACGATAGCGCCAGAGACCAGCCAAATTTCCGAGCAGTGGCTTACCAAAGGCACGCGGATCGGCAGCTGTAGTGATGCGCTCGTCCAGGTAGCAGATAATGTACCGCTGAATCTGCCTGTCCAGCGCGAGAAGCTCACGGCGCGCCCTGTCGTCCCACCTAATCTGCCAAGCCAAGTTCTTGCTTCATTTCCTCGTGGGACCAAGTCTTATCCGGGTTAGCCAGGCGCTCCAGGGCTATGCGAATGTCCTCCTGGTCCTCGAAAAAAGCTCGCCGGAGTTCCGACTGCTCCTCAGGAGTCAATTGCTCGACAAGCCTGAGAATTTCTTCAATACTGACTTTCCTTTCGGGTTTGCGCTGAGCCATAATTGACCTCCGGACACAATCTTAGTGTATCAGGACCGAGCGTAAACAAGATCGGCCCCAAGTACTTGGACTTTTCTGCCCACCACCGTCGCGCCAGCAGTTCGGACGCACTGCCGGCAGTGTAACAGACGTTGGCCGCAATGGCGTAGGCAACAATACCTTCCAAAATCCAGCAAAATGAGGCCGAGGTAAAAAGCGCCAGGACAACGACCGTAGGCAGACCGGCGATACCGACCACCAGATTGACAACGATGCGCCTGGCTTCCCACCAGGCAATCACGGACCAGGCCGTGCGAGGCTCATCAGGCACATCGGTTAGCTGGCGGACACACTGGGCGTACCAGTCGTTTCGTTCGTCCAGCGCAGGGAGAACACGTCCGATCTGATCCGGCGACATCTCCTCTATGGCCCGCAAGAAGTCTTCGGAATCCGGCTTTTCTAGAAGCTCCACTACTTCGTGCTCGCTCATCCTGCGGCTCTCGGAACTGGGCTCCTCCACTCGGCATGCATCGACTCGTTTTCGGTCAGCCGGGGGAACGACAAAGTCTGAGACTTGCTCGACAATTGAGGCGCGCTCCTCGCTCGGACTACCATCCATCGGTGCCGCCGGCCGATCGGTGCAGGCCTCCTCAAGGCCGTCGGAAACCTTCAGCTCGATGTTTTCCTTCTGCAGCTGCTCTGTCTTCCTTGACTCGTCCATCACTCTAGAGTCCCTGTCACGATTCTGTGCCATCCCACGATCCAGCACAGCGGCATGTCAGCGAGGCAGCCTACATCACCGGATGATCATGCCAGGTCGGCTTCTGGCTTTTAGTTGGATGATCTGTCTTTCCAGCTCAGGATCTTCCGGTGCCTCCCGGCGCAGTCGCTCAATCACGGCATCCTGCCGATCGGCCGGCAGGCGCTTGAGCATGGCTATAAACGCCCGTCGCGTGCGCTCCTGCTCGACGAGATCGGCTGAATCAGCCTGAGTCTTCCATTTCTTCTCGGCGTCCACCATCAGCCTGCCCAGCTCGGCATCGTAATCGGCCGGCGGTGCTTCCTTGCCCTGCACCTTCTGACTTGTCTCCAGCCTGAGCAGCTCGAACTCCTTGATGGTATCCACACTGTTGATGGCGCGGCGGTTCTCGACGTCTTTCCTCAGCTCCGCCACAACTTCAGGCGAGGCCTTCGGGCTGCGCATGGACATGTACAGATCGTGGACGGTGATAGATCGCTTACCCGCGTGATCATTGGCGGCGCCCCACTGGCCGTCGACTGAGACCCTGGCAGGCGGTCCGGCCTCGTAGCCAGTGATTGTGACCACGTGCGCCGCACCCGAGCCTCCCGCCGCACCACCGCCGGAATCCGTCCAGAACGGCTCACATGAGGTATCAACTGTCACCATAACCGGCAACTGGCCCTTTTCCGCCGCCTCAATGAGCTTTTGCTCGAACTGTGCCTCTGAGTTGATGACTGTAACGCCCTTGCCGTCACCTATGAGGTATTTCTCGTGGTTGAACAGAACATGCTCCCACTTCGGCTCTCCCGTAATGGCGTTGCTGA
>DATNRD010000002.1:0-10256 GCA_036703665.1 Candidatus Obscuribacterales bacterium | reverse complement strand
AGGAGCCGGCGCCGGATCTTGCCAAAAAGCTCGGCGAAGCAAGCGCCTACCGGATCGATAGACAGACAATCAGCGCGGATCAAGTCGTGTACTCCACCGAGCGAGACGCACTCGAACAGACGTTCGAAGAGGAGCTTGACTTCAAGCCCGAAAAGCTGGAAGACAAACAGATCGAGATGGACCCTACGGATAAGTGAGGGGGCATGCGGCGCTTGCCTTCCGCGTTACCGTCCGGTTTGGGCGTCCGATATAAGAGGGAATAATATAACCCCGCTGGACAGAGCCGGAGGTCGCTGTCATGGCTACGGACGAGCTAGACATGCGCGAGGTCAGCGAAAAGAGCTCGGAAGGCTCCGCAGAGAGCAGCGGCCTGGCAACCAAGCTGCTGGAAGAATTCAGCAGCATCTTCAAACCGGCCTCGGACCGGCAGGGTGCCACAGCAACTGACGAACTCAGCTTTACGGGCGACAACCTGGAACGGCCGACCCCATCTGAGTATGCGCACCATGGATCGCATATTCAGGGAGAAGCACAACATGAGCATCGAACAGTATCGGCAAAAAGAGATGTGGAACGAGGAAGAGCGAGCCGAAGCGATGGCTCGCATCCGCAGAGCCCAGGGCCGGAGCACGTGACAGTAACGTTCCGGCACACACCAACGTCGGCGGACCCGATCGTCCCGCCGCTCGCGATATAATTTAGCCGCGAACCTGGAGCGGTACCAGAAAGGAGAACATCATGGCAAGTAGAGCCACAGGATTAATCTTTGGTCTTGCGCTGACACTGCTTTGCGCATCTGCCGCCCGCGCTGACGGCGGTGAAGCAGCCAGGAAAGCAGCCATGGTACCGGTCAGGCTAGCCGCATTTGCCACCGGTGTCGTCTTCGGCACTCCGATTGCGATCGTGCGCAAGATTGCCGAGAACACCGCCGACGCCACCAAGTCCGCTGCCGGTGGAAGCGACAACAAGTTAAAGCTGGCGGCGGGCAGCCTCGTCGGGCTGCCTGTCGGCATATTCACAGGCAGCCTGGAAGGAGCCTGGCTGGGGTGGTCGAACAGCTGGGAGCACAGCAGCGAGAAGCCCTTCGGCAAGGAGTCCTTCAGCCTCGGCGAGCTGAAAGAATAGACGCTCCAGGCATCGCACAGGGTGATAAGCGGTGCCCGCTTGGCAGCCAATGCTACGCGCGCAGGAACTTCTCCAGCCTCGTCATCGCCGTCTCAAATCGATCGGGCCTCAGGCTGTAACAGAGGCGCGACCAGCCGGGCGTGCGGCTCCAGTCGGCTGCGTTCACGAGAAGCAACGCCTCTTTTGCCAACGCCCCGGCTCTGTCGGCGAGCCTGGCAAGAAGAAAAAGCCCGCCCCGGTAGTGCGTCTCCAGCCCATCGTCGAGACCGTGCTCTCTGAGCAGGGAGAGCAAGCGCTTACGCTGGCTGTCGAGCAGCTTGCGCGTGTCGTGCAGGTAGTGCTGAATCGCTCCCAGCTCCACGGTTACATCCATAAGCTCGTGGGGCGACTCGTCGAGAAATGATGAGTAGAGCGTGTCCCAGGCTCTCAATGCCGATTTCGGCGGCAGGCATACGCCCGACTGAACAGCAGCGGCAACCTTTTCGTCCGGACACACCATAAAGCCGCAACGCAGCCCGCCCGCCGCAAAGGCCTTGGAAATCCCGTCGGCCAGAAACAGCCACTTCCTTTCTTTGGCGTCGAGGAAATAGGCAAAGCTGAGTGATGGCGGCGTCCAATCACCAAGGCGGCTGTCGCTCAGAAGGAAGAAAATCTCGTCAGACAAGACATAGATCTCCCGCTCCGCACAGGCGCGCACTATTGCTCGCACTGCGTCCGGCTCCATGAACAACCCGCTCGGATTGGCCGGCTGCGTCAACCACAAAATGTCCGGCTTAGGCGAGATGCCCTTGATTGTCTCCGGGTCGAGCTGGAAGCCCCGCGCCGGATCAGTGGCGACCTCATGGGAAATGCCACCGTGGTAACGCACCATCGGGTACAGAGGACCATAGCTACCGTTGGGCAGCGCCACCACCGGTGGTCTGCCGAGTCGTCGGGCGAGCGACCTCAGCATCGCTCCCAGAAGCGGAAAGACTCCCTGCCCGAGAACTATCCTTTCCGGGGCAACGTGAACGCCGCGCGTTCGCTTGAGATACGCTTGGACACGCTGCGTGACCAGATCCGGCAGCCGTTCGACAGGCGCCTCCAGCAGGCCTTTGATTACGCCCTTGACCAGGAGGTCGGGCACGGGCGCCTCCAGCTCGCCGTAGTCCAGGCGGATGAGATGCTCATTGCCAGGTGAGACTGGCTTGGGATAAAAGACGGGATCTGCAGCCGCCGCAGAAAACCGGTCGGCGAAGTTCATCGATCCACCGGCGTCAGGCTCCATTTCCGTTAGTCCCTTCTCCTGGAAGGGGAAGGCGAGCAGCTCATCGAAGAGCCATTCATAGTACGCCTGCGCAAGAAAAGAAATTCTCGAATAGGTAAGCTCGGCCCCGACCTCCAGCCCATGCAACCATTGTCCGGGCGTGTTCAACATAAAGCTGAGTTCCAGGTCCGGGCAGACAGTGTTTTTCACAAGACCGTAGACCAATACCAGGTTTGGTGGCATCTCGATCGTGCTCAGCAATCTAGAGAAGACATTTGCACTGAGGTTCGAGCTTATATCCAAGTGAGCCGACCCGTCGACCATGTACCAGCGATCCGGATTCTCGCGTGCCAGACGGCAAAGGGCGTCGAGGACCAGCGGCGAGGCTTGATCGAGCTGCACAGGCGCCAGCAGGCTCAAAATCGGTCTGGAAACCTCCTCGACTGCAACCAGCTCGGGCAAATCGTCATTGCCGACCACGACCTCCAGACCCGCCTGCTCGCAAACCGCTCTGTATACCGGTTCCAGCCCACGCGACAGAAGGACCGTCCGGCCGGGGCGTGCCACCATGGCCAGCACCAGCGCCAGCAATTGCGCCCGCTCCGGTCCGACGAAGAGCCGTCCTGGCCCGACAGAATGGTGGCAGTAAACGTTCAGGAACTCCGCCAGCCGCTTGCGCAGCGAGATATCGCCTCGCTCATGGGGATAGGGCAGCGTCCTCGCCTGGAGCAACCTGCTTGAAAAATGCTGAAGAAAGCCAATCTGCTCTTCGGAAATCCTGGAGAAGTCCAGCTCGCGGCGCAGTGACGTGAGCCCCATAGCATGCAGGTTTTTCAAAAAGCCGGTCGTGGGCTGCTCGAAGCGAGTACGAGCCCTGTAGACAAGCAGATCGTGGAACACAGGCCGTCCTGCCTCCAGGAGCCTGACCGCCGTCGAGGCTGGAATCGGCTGCGCCGACGTCATGGACATAAAGAAGTGAAAGTGGATACCGTGAGCTTCCTCGAGCTTCACCAGGGACGCCAGATCGGTGTCATCCGCTTGCCGTATCCGCCTCGACCATACCAGCTCGGAGTCGAATCCGCGCCTTAAAAACATGGAATCGATGGCGCCCGGTCCTGGTCTGCCGCCCAGTATAAGCGTCACCTGCCCGCCTGGACGCAGGCACAGCTGCGACTGTTCCAGCGCCCTGGCGATTAGCGGCAGCCCGAAACGATCTTCCAGGATTCCCTGCTCGAAACAGTAATTGCTCAGGTCATAGAGCTCCTGATCGGAGAGCCGCCTGCGTGCCCCCTCCTTTCCGGCCGGGTGCGGATGCAGCACCTGGGGAATGCAGCCTATGACGTGATCGAATGTCTCGCCAGATGCCAGTGGCTGCTCGAAAAGATCGGACTCGAGTGCTCGAAAGGCTTTGGGTACTGGCACACCAGCCTGACTCATGCGCAGTTCACCATCACTGGTGGTGCCGTTCAACCAGGCATTGAGCCTGGCCAGCAGGACCGCAATGGGATTAATATCCAATCCAAGGACTTCTGCCGCGCGCGTCCGTGAAAGCAAAAGCAAACTAATCCAGCCGGAGCCTGTGCCCAGCTCCACGACGCGCCTGCCATCGAATAATCCCGGGTCCTTGAGCAGCCCCTCGGCAAAAGTACGCCCCCAGTGCTCCGGTGAGAAGACAGCTGCATGAAGAAGCAGCCTTATCGGTTCCTCACCGCCGGGCAGCGACACCACATCCAGCTTGAGCGCGGCGCCCCCGCCTTGTTCCAACCGTACGGCAAGTTCGTGCAGCCGACCGACGGCCACCGTCCGCAGGTCCGGAGCATCAAGGGCTGCCAGCAGCTGCTCGAGCCCGGCAAGACATACATCATCGCTACCCAGCAGAGTTTCAAGAGGCGGAACTGCCGGTGCAGCAGCCCGACACTGCCAACGCGACTGCCGGGCTGATGCCGTTGTCTTGTTCTTCTTCATAGCAAATCGAAATTATCATTCAAGCGCAGCCGGTACACAAGCCCTGGGGACGCATTCCGGCAACCGCTCTAGAACGGCTTCCAGGACGGTCTGCGCAATCTGCAGCCCCTCCTTGGCCTCTGCCATGGAAACCCTGGCCAGGAGATATCGCCCGTTGAGGCTCCCGCGCTTGAGAAGATGAACGGAACCGAGTGGCTCTTCCAGCGTAGAATCGACATTCAGGCAGTCTTCCCGGAGCTTTTCCAAATCGTGACTGCGCTGCGCCGGGTGGTCGTGCCAGAAAAGGAATGCTTTCATAATCTTCTCCGCGGCTTGCTGGCTGTGGAAAAGCGAAGAAGGACGAAGGGCTTCCGAGCCGGCGGAAACTAGCAGCGCTGCTGCCTCAAGATCAGCCCCGGCTAGCTTGACAAACGTCGAGGTATTTTCGACCCGTACGGGATCGTAGGGCTGTTCCGGCTCGCAGACACGGCCCGCCTCCGCCCATCGATCCGGACCCCTGAGTGGTGTTGCCCCGGGACGCAGGTATAAAACCCGGCCCTCACGCAGAACCGTTGACGGCATCGAGGCTCTCAGGTGGAGCTGCCTGGTGAACTGCGAGCGCGTCCAGACCTTCACGTCCTTCTCAAAATCCAGGTGGACTCCTGAAAGAACTTCGTACGGCCGATTGCGCTCCAGCGTCTCCGGCGGCGCCTCATCGTCGACTACCACCATGAAGTCATAGTCACTTTCCTCATGGGCCTCTTCCCGCGCCCTTGACCCGAAGAAAAAAATCTCATCGGGATCGAACGCCTCAACCAGGCGCTGGACTACCTCCTCCAGAAGCGATCTCTCAGCCGGGGTGTCAATTGATTTCATCGTCACTGCACAGCGAGCCTCCTCTCCATTGTAGACGAACGACCTGGCCAAAAAGTTCAATGCTGAGCGGCGGAACGGCGGAACTGAATATTGTCATTCGAGCGCTGCCAAATCAGCCAAATCTTGCGGACGGCCACTGGCTTTCTTGTTTTTTCTCAGATTCTCCAGGCTGATAAACTGAACCGCAACACCGTCGAGTTCTTCGGTCACCCGCGTTGAGTAACAGTCGGCGAAGTCGACACCATCGGCAAACGTCACCAGGTCTATTCGGTTGGGTGGATATCCCAACTGAATCACCTGGTCCGGCTCCATGAAGTCCTCCGGCTTCAAATCGAGCGAACCGAACCCAAAGTCGCTGATAGCCTGTATGAGCCGTTTGGCGTTCTCCTCCGAGCCCTCCAGCCAGATATCCAGGTCTTTGGTATATCGTGGATGCCCGTGCAATGCAACGGCATAGCCACCGATGACCAGGTACCGAACGTCATTTGCGTTTAGCGATCGTATAAACTCTCTGAAATCCGGGCTGAGCACCGTACCTCCATTGATGGAACTCCCGACGTATCTGCTCCAGCGCTGCGATGCGCGCGGACATCGGCTGAGCTTGCCAATAGCTGAAGTCGCTCTGCTTTTCATGCAGACGACGCTTGCTCACCGCCGGGACGATGTCACGTTGCTTTGTCATGTCTACCATTTTAGCCGGCCGGTGGCGGGCGCCTGGTTTGCTTACGATGCATTCGCGCCGGCAGAGCATTGTGGAGTTATACTGAACCGCACGCAAATTCAAGGGACCACAAAGGTGAAGGCTGGCATTGCGGTAAGGCCATCGGACCTCTGGCGCTGGGACGGGAAAGTCGATCGCGGCCCGTACTTGCTGATCGGCTCGGTCCTGCTCACGTTCAAGTTTTTCCTGGATCGATTCGTGAGCGCAACCTTCTTCGGGCGTCACTGGTCCATATTCGACTACGTAGTGCCGGCCCGGGCCTTCGACCTGGCGAGCTTTCCCGAGTCGGAGCTGAAGTTCTACGGGACGATGCTGCTCATATCCCTGCCGTTTGCCTGGACGGGATGCGTGCTCACTATTCGCCGGTTGCGCGCCTGCCAGTTTCCGCCCTGGCTCGTGCTGCTCTTTTTTGTTCCGGCAGTCAATCTTATCCTCTTCAAGGTTCTGCTGTGGACCCCCACAAAACACGAGGAAGAGCACTTGTCGTTGAAGGGGCCTCAGAAGCAAGCCGGCTGGTCTGTGCTTCCTGCCGAGATCGAGGAACCGGTGTCAGAGATGCCGTCCATCGCCGGTGCGTACGGCCTGGCGGCGCGGGAGAAGGAACGCGGATTGGCCGCGAGCGTGCGCAATACCCTGGATCGCGTGATTCCTGAAGATACGGTTGGTTCTGCGGTGTTTGCGGTACTCTCCCCGCTGCCTTTCGCGGCTGCCATAACATTTTTCTGCATCTCAGTGCTCAAAAGCTACGGATGGGGACTGTTCGTCGCTCTGCCATTCGTCCTGCCGCTTGTCTCCGTGCTCTTGTTCGGGTACCGCCAACCACGTCCGATGAGGGAGTGCCTCATACTGGGCTGGTGCTCGGTCACGATACTGGCGGTGGTGCTGTTCTGCATAGCCATAGAGGGCGCCATCTGCCTTGTTATGGCGCTGCCCCTTGCCTGGCTGGTGGCGACCATGGGGGCAGCACTGGGATATCTCATCCAGAATCGACCGATGAAGGCAATCGAAACAACGAGAATGCTGCTGGCGCTCGCCGTGTCCGTCCCGGTCCTGATGGGAGCAGAGTATGCCGACCGGCCGCAGGCGCCACTATATGCAGTGCGCACCGGCGTCGACGTGGCGGCCCCTGCGCATGTAGTCTGGCGCAACGTCGTCAGCTTCGCGAAAATTGACGAGCCACTGGATTGGCTGTTCAGGCTGGGGATCGCTTACCCAATCAAGGCAGAGATATTCGGGCGCGGGCCCGGAGCGATTCGCCACTGCACGTTCTCCACCGGAACATTCGTGGAACCGATCCAGGTCTGGCACGAGCCGGAGCTCTTGAAGTTTTCGGTAACCGCACAGCCAGAGCCTATGACCGAGCTTTCGTTCGATCCCCGCCTTCACCCGCCGCACCTCGACAACTACCTGGTATCGAGGGGAGGTCAATTCCGCCTCACGCGCTTAGCGCCCGGCAGCACCCGCCTGGAAGGCACCACCTGGTACCAACACCATATGTGGCCGGCAGCATACTGGCAGGTATGGTCCGATTTCATTATTCATCGCATTCATACGCGAGTTCTAAATCACATAAAGGCACTGGCGGAAAGAACATGATAGGTGAGGTGCTGGGTACATGTTTTTTCACAATGGAGATTGTCCTGGCCGGTTAAGGCAATGGTGGCACTCCACAGCATTTCGAGTACCCGGCAGGAACATATTCAGTGACAGCCGTCAGACATCTGCGATCAGCACAGCCGATGCGCTTCGCGCATCGTGCCTACTTAGCGCGCTGCCGCGCGAGGCGCACGAACGCCCGCGCTCCCAGGGGATTCGCCTACGCACTTACTGAACATGTTCCCCGGCAGCGCCAGGATACGCGATAATTTAGGAGTGTGAACCGGGCTGTATCTCAGGAGGTAGCATACGCGTGAAAAAAAGCATGAGGCATGTCACCGGTCTTAGCCTGATGGTAGCGCTGCTTGTTCCTTCGTTTGTCGGGTGCCCTGAGTCGGCAGCAAAGAACTTTCCACAGCAAACAACCAGGCCTGCCGACACCGTATTAAGAGTACTCAAAGCAGTCGACAGCGACACCCAATCCCAGATCAGGACAGCCGAAGAAGCGTTGACACGTATGGGCAATTCCGCCTTGCCGGAACTCAAGGCCTCGTTGACCGGCGCCACCGAAAATCAACAAATGGCCCTGAGCTCCGCCATCTTCAGACTAGAGAACGGTTTCGATCCCAGGGAGGCAATTGCCGGTCATGTTAACGAGGTGACGGGGTCTGCTTCCGGAAAGATTGCCGCACCCGAGCAACTGAGTTGCGTTGCCGATGCCAGCCTGCGTTCTGTCTTTCCATCGCACGTGTTCTACACATTGAAGCTGGCGAGCGACGCGACAGTTCCGCCGCCACTGGCGCCGGTCAATCTCTTCGCCGTAGGCAAAGATCGGCGAGTCGAGCTGATAACCAGCAAGGGAGAACTGCAGGAGTGGTTTGGCAAAACCCTTGGCGGCGCGCAGAGCGAAGAGCGGGCCATGGGCATAGTGCGGGCCTGGCTGCGCCTGGCGCAAGAGCTTTCCTACGCGGGCAGATTCCGTTTCGCCGTTCCCGACGGAGCCATCAAGGTCTACCGCTACCCAGCCGGCATGAAGGCGAGCGGCAAAGCCGTGCTCAACTATCCCAACGGCAGGGAAGGGGAGATCGCCGCTACATTGACCTTCGACGAGTCGGGTCATCTGGCGCGGGTGCAAGAAGCCGCTCTCGTGGAACCATCCGGGGCCGCACAAGGTGCCCGCAAGTGAGTTCAGCCATATAATCAAAAAGGTAGCAAGCAGGTTCGCACCCGAGTCAGTTCTTTTCGAACAGGGGTCGCCTGCCCGAGGTGATCGGCAATGAAGCGGTCCGCAGATAGAAACACCCGCAGGGCTGGCTGGCCACTTCGATTTACGTTGGCCACTTGTCTGATCGGCCTTGGCGCCATGCCTGGCAGTCCCGCGGTCGCCGCTTCTCCGGAGCACAGCGGCGCTCCCGTCGCTGCGGCGCGGGGAGAGCAGATCGCCGCGCGCCTTGCTCCCCCGCTGCCGGCCGTCACCCAGGAGGCTCTCTGGAAGAAATACAACGAGTACGGCATGACCGCTTACCAGCGGGGCTCACTGCCTGAAGCAGCCAGAATGTTCCGCAGCGCGTACAAGCTGGCTGCCAATTTCGGTCGCTCCGACCTGAGGCTGGCTGCAGTGGCGACGAACCTGGGCGCCGTTTACCGCGACATGGGGAAGCACAGTGCGGCAGAACAGCTCCTCAAACAAGCGCTGGACATCAAAAAGAAACATTTGCCGCCGACCGACCCATCGCTCTTGCTGACGCAGAAGCATTATTCAGAGCTCCTGCGCAAGACGCACCGCGAAACGGAGGCACGCCTTTTGGCGGGCCGAACGGACCTGATCGCGTCGTCGGGCCGGGCAATTACAGGAACCACGCAGGACAGGGGGGGCGTTTCGCCGGAAGTGGGCGTTGCTGTGCCGGAGGGCGCCGGCACGACGGCTGCGTCCGGCGGGATTCCCGAACCGACTTTCCCCGACTCGAAACGCCTCTGGGAGGACTTCCGGCGAGCCACGGACTTCGGCAGCGCGCCGCCGGAGGGTAGCATGGGACCGGCACATGAAGCCCCGCCGGCGTTCGGGAACGAAACCGGAGACTTCCACCCGAAGCGCCTGGTTTTCAGGGGAGTGACATCCGACGATCCCGACGTCCCCACATGGCGCGCGCGACTGGCCATGCAGCGTCGAGAATGGTTCACCCAGGCAGGTGGCCCGGTAATCGGTAACGGACCACCAGGCGTGCATGATCAATGCGGAACCGAATCAGGTG
The DNA here is from genome assembly GCA_036703665.1 of Candidatus Obscuribacterales bacterium. Taxonomy (GTDB): domain Bacteria; phylum Cyanobacteriota; class Vampirovibrionia; order Obscuribacterales; family Obscuribacteraceae; genus DATNRD01. Next base: position 496 of record DATNRD010000002.1, on the reverse strand, counting down.
TTCCAGCAAACGGATGGGGTTCGACGACTTACTGGTTCGGCCCGGGAAGCGCCTGGGGCCATGCACCTGCAGCTCGTACGAGCCGGCGAGCCCGGTGGGGTCAACCAGCCGGCAGCAGCCTTGGTGCACCTGGGACTCCTGGAGCGGGCGGCCCACCTGCTTGCGGTCATTTCCCGCCTGAATTTGCCGGTCCCCAGCCCTCCGGCGCGGCATCCTGGCCCGGGACGTGGGCAGCCGGTCCGCAACCTGGCGGCTGTAGACGAATTGCCACCCCGATGCCGGCTGGCAGACCGGCGCCCATGGTACGTCTGGGCTTCAGGTAGAGGCGGCTTACCGCTACGCGGGCCCGGCGCTGCCCCAACGCCTTCGACTTCAGGACGAATTACGCTGATAACCATGGGAGCGCAGGCGTCCCGACTTAAGCGGTCGGGCAAATTGCCCGTATTGCCGAAAGTCGCCGGGGCGACGGGGCGCGGGCGCGGCGGGGCACGGGCGC
>DATNRD010000001.1:0-6787 GCA_036703665.1 Candidatus Obscuribacterales bacterium | reverse complement strand
GTACGCGCCTATGCAGAAGGCGTCGTCGGCAGCGCCCTGGCAGGAACGGCCGCTACCGCCCCGGCTGCTCCGCGCCGCGAAGAAAGGATCGCGCGCGAGCCGGCCGAGCCGTTCGTGGCGCAGCCGCTCACGGCACAACCGGTGGAGCTGCCCAATTTCGAGAAGTACGGTCCGGTGGAGCGCGTCCCGCTGCGCTCCATAAGACGCAAAATCGCCCTCAACATGGCTCAGTCATGGAGCCACATTCCGCACGTGACCCACTTCGACGAGGCGGACGTCACACAGCTGGATGATTTCTTGAAGAAGAACGAGAAGCGCATGTCCGAGCGTGGCGTGAGACTGACGCTGACCGTGTTCATGGTCAAGGCGGTGGTGTCGGCCCTCAAGCAATACAGGCAGTTCAACTCCAGCCTGGATGAGGGAACAGGCGAGATAGTGTACAAGCACTATTACAATATCGGCGTGGCCGTGGCGACAGAGCGCGGGCTCATTGTGCCTGTCATCCGCGACGCCGATCAAAAGACGTTAAACCAGATAGCCGCCGAGCTCCAGGAAATCGCCCGCAAGACACGCGAAGGCAAGATCGAGCTCGAGCGGTTGCAAGGCGGCACCTTCACGATCACCAACGTCGGGGCCATCGGCGGAACGAGCATGGTTCCCATGGTCAACTTCCCCGAAGCCGCCATCCTCGGGATGGCACGGGCGCGCCAGAAGCCCGTCGTGCGCAACGGGAACATTCAGGTCGCCACCATCCTGCCGCTGGCTCTTTCGTTCGATCACCGCATCGCGGACGGCGCGGAAGCCGCCTACTTCGTCAGGCACGCCGCCGGCTGCCTGGAAGAGCCGCTGCAACTTCTCCTGGAGGAATAAGCGCCATGGTCATAGGCGAAATGACGCAAGACACAGACCTGGTCGTAATCGGTGCCGGACCGGGCGGCTACACGGCAGCCCTGCGCGCAGCCGAGCTGGGGATAAAGACGGTGCTGGTCGACGCCAAGCCGAAGCCCGGCGGCATCTGCCTGCACGAAGGCTGCATCCCCTCCAAGGCTCTCCTGCACGCCGCCGAAGTGCTGGAAACCAGCAAGCACGCCTCCGCCTTCGGGATTCATTTCGACAAGCCGAAGATCAACATAGATGAGCTGCGCACCTGGAAGCAAGGAGTGACCGATAAGCTTGCCCAGGGGATCATCGGCATGTGCAAGAGCGCCGGCGTCGAGATCATCTACGGGCGGGCATCTTTCGAGGACTCCCGGAACCTGCGCGTCGAGCCGCTTAATGAGAGTCCGTCTGCGCGAATCAAGTTCAAGCACGCGATTCTGGCTACCGGCTCGCGCCCGATCAAGCTCAAGGGATTGGACCTGGACAGCCCGCGGATGCTGGATTCCACCTCGGCCCTCGAAATAGAGAAGGTCCCCTCCTCGCTCCTGGTTATCGGCGGCGGCTACATAGGGTTGGAGATGGGCACGGTCTACGCGGCGCTGGGTTCGGAGGTAACCGTGGTCGAGATGACCGACGGGCTGCTGCCGGGAGTGGACAGGGATCTGGTCCGCCCCCTGGCCACACAGCTACAACAAAAGTTCAAAGCCATCTACCTCAATACCAAGGTCGCCTCCCTCAAAGAGGAAAAGGACGGCATACTGGTCAACTTCGAGGGCAAGGATGCGCCCGCCCCCTTGAAGTTCGACCGGGTGCTCTCGGCTGTCGGGCGCCAGCCGTTAAGCGACGGGATTGGGCTCGAGAACACGCGCGTGGAGATCGACAAGCAAGGTTTCGTTGTCGTGGACGAGCAGTGCCGAACGGCCGACAAGCGCATCCTGGCCATCGGCGATGTGTCCGGGCAACCGATGCTTGCCCACCGGGCCATGAGGCAGGGGTTCGTCGCAGCAGAGGTGCTGGCCGGCCTGCCCTCCGCCTTCGACAACCGCGCTATCCCCGCTGTTGTTTTCACCGAGCCGGAGGTGGCCTGGTGCGGGCTGACCGAGACGGAAGCCAAAGCGCAGGGGCGTACGGTAGCAAACGCCAAGTTCCCCTGGTCGGCGTCCGGGCGGGCGCTCACCCTGGCCGAGCCGGTCGGGCAGACAAAGATCGTGTTCGACCCGGAAACAACCGCCGTCCTGGGTGTAGGCATCGTCGGCCCGCGAGCGGGCGACCTCATAGCCGAGGCGGTGCTGGCCATCGAGATGGGTGCCGTGCTCGAGGACCTGGTGGTAGCCATCCACCCGCACCCGACCCTGTCGGAGACAGTCATGGAAGCCGCCACCGCAGCCGCCAGCCGACTCGAGCGGCAGCGCGGGCGGGGTGCTACCAGGGAAGCGACAAGAGCATAACCGCAGGCGGTGCGTTCCCGCTACTCAAGGAGGGTGCCCGTGAAGAAGGCCTATTCCGGCAATCTCTACTGCCCCTGTGGCAGCGGCAAGAAGTACAAGGGCTGCTGCCAAGCGAAAGGCATCGAGTATTTCGTCAAGCCGAGCGGCAAGCTGGTCAAGCTCATGCCTTTGACAGCCGAGCAAAAGGCTCATTTCGAGTCCGAGAAGCAGAAGTTCATGGAGACCCACGGGCGCAAACCGACCGAGGAAGAAGAGGCGGTTATGCGAACGTCGCTATATGAGGACGTGGGACAGGTCATCGCCAGGGACCTGGCCACATCCGGTGCCCCGCCGGAAAAGGTCTATGCCTTCGAGAAGACCGGTCTCTGGGTAACCCGCGAGAACGAGCATCAGGTTTCCCCGGAGGAGCTCAGGCGCTGGGAAGAAGCCATTGAGGAATACAGGCTCAACCAGGCGCTCAACCGGGAGTAGCAGAACTCCCCGAAAAGACGGTTGCGCGACACCCGCCGGTGGAACAGTACCCGTAGAAGCCCTTACCGGATAGGTTAGTCTCTATATCCAGGGGGCATAAACTGGTAGATGTGGCTTAGGGGCAAGGGACTATTGTCAGGAGAAACGAATGGCTAGCCAGAACCCATCGCTTGCGGGCAACTTCGAGTCAGCCGCGCAGCAGATGCTGGATGCGCTTCACAAAGCAAGTTCCGAGCTTTCCCAGGCGGTCAGCGACTGCATCGAGCAGCTTTCCGCCTACAATCTCGGGCTGCAGCAATCGCTCAACGAGCAACTGCAACAAATCCAGGAGAGGCTCCACGCCTTTATTGAGCAAAACAGCGACGAGCTGGAAAAGCATAAGGAGAAGCTTCTGGCCAGGCTCCAGGAGTTCGAGCAGGGTCAGATTGAAACGATTGCCTCCTCCGGAAGCTCGGTTCGCGAGTCCCTGGCCAGCCACACCGCGCAGCTGAAGGAAGACATCGCCCACCTTGTCGAAGAGCGCCTTACCGAGCTGCAGGAACTGCTGAAAAGGCCGGAAGAGGAGATCGCCGACATTTCGCAGTCAGAGGCGGGCGCCCTTGGCCAGCGTCGCGAGGAGTACCAGGCCCGTATCGAAAAGGCTGCGGCCTCAGGCGAGGATCTCGTGGCTACGCGCGCTCGCGACTTCGAGGCAGACCTGCAAAAGCTTGTAGACGGCTGGAAACAATCGATCGCCGAAAAGGTAGAGCTGGCCCAGAAAGACTTTCAGGAGAAAAACGACCTCATCTCGAGCGAGCTCGAACGTCTTGCCGAGGAAGCCTGCACCGAGCTGAGCAACAATGCCGCCGAGGCAGAAAAGACGCTGGACGCCTCAATCGCCGGCGGGCGGGACAAGATCTCCGCCACATTTACCGCCTGGCAGGACGAAATCGACTCCACCTACGAGTCATTCCTGCAGGTGCTCAAGGACAAGCGCGGCGACGTCGAGAAGACCATGCGCTCCGATCTCGATCACGCTCTTTCCGGAGGCAAGCAGGAGATAAGCAGGCTGGCTGCCGAAGCCAAGGAGAAGGTAGAGTCGTCACACAAATCCTTCCGAGCGGCCTTCAAGAGACTGGAGCAGGACTACCAGAGGCGCCTGGACACGCTGCTGTCGCGCTTTGAAACGACAGTCTCAGAGACCTTGCGGCGATCGAGCGTGTCCTTGAGCATTCACCAGCGCGCCGCCCGAGATCTCCTGGAGAAGCTCAAGAATCAACTTGCGGTGCGGGGCTCGGAGATGCTGACCGTGCTCGACAAGCTCTCCCAGCAACTCGAGGTCGAGTACTCGAGATCGAGCCAGGGGACGGAGGAGCGCATAGACATGATCAGCACCACTGCCACCGAAGCTCTGGAAAAGCAGGTTCAATTGATGAGGAATGAACTCAAGAAGATATCCAAGGTATTCCAGGATGAACTCGACGAACTCGAGGCACACGTGGTCGACATCGAGGTGGCCGGCAAAAAGGCCGCTGAAACCGTGACGACCTACCGCAGCGCCATCCTTTCGTTAGGAGGGGACTGATCGCACAGACAGCGTGTCCGACCAGGGTAACCAAGCATGAGCGTAGCAAAAAACAAGCTCCAGGATATTTACGACGCCGGCTCCACCAAGCTGGACGAGCTGGCTCGCTCACAGGGCGAGAACTTCCGCGACACCGCCGAGGCGCACGGCGGGAAAATAACGGACACTGAAAAGTCAACCCGTGAGCAACTTCAGCAACGAGCAACCGAGGTCAAGTCCGAGATTAACAGCTCGCTGGAGCGGAGCGTTCAGCGTATACAGAAGGCGATCGAAACCGAGAAAGCCGAGATAGAGCGACATCTGAAGGAGCTCACGGAGAGCATAACGTGCCTGGCAGGCAACCTGACTGAGTCCGTAAACGAGCTGCGCCAGAGCCATGAAGCCAACCTGGCGGTGCTTTCGGAGGATGCCACCGATCTGTACGAGCGAGAATTCAAGAACGCCTCAGGCGACCTGCAGAAACTCGACTTCGCATCATCGAAAAATCTGCGCGTGCAGAACACTTTCGTAATCAACACCTTTCAGCAGAAACTCGACCACGGTTTGCTGGAGGCGCGCGGCGAAGAGAAGCAGGTCAGCAACCGGCTGATGAAGCTGTTTCTTCAGAACACGAACACCATTGACAGCAAGGTGTCGACTCTCGGGCGAGATCTGTCGTCAGACCTGGACGGGCGCACGGCTGCTCTGGAAGAGAGGTTCCAGGGCGGCACGGCCGAACTCGAGCAGCAAGCTGAGCAGCTGCTCGAGCAGGCCGACAAGCACGTCGGTCAGACCGCGCAAGCGGTGCACGAATCGTATGAGCGCGAGTCCTTCGCCTGCAAGTCCGAGTTCGAGAAGAACGGCTCGCAGTGCCTGTCCGAGATTGCAGCCTTGCATGAGAACACACTGAAGGATCTCTCCCGCGCATTCGATGGCTTTTTCAAAGACCTGGGCGACAGCGCCGAATCCGCTCGCCAGCTCCTTAGAATCAAGACGGATACCCTGCGCTCCAAGGTTACCGCGCAAGTGGAATCGCTGGCCGGCGAGTGCAACAAGCGCAAAGACGCAAGCATCGTTCTGCACCGGGAGATTGAAAACAGCTGCAAAGAGATCCTGGAAAAAATCAGAAAGGACCTGGCCGCCACTCACAAAGATTTCGAACAGCGCCTGGGCAGCGCCGCCAAAGCGGCCGTGGAAGAGCTGGAGCTTATCTGCACAAAAGCGGAGAACAACATCAAGTCCGTGCGACAATCCTCGGAAAGCGAGCTGGCATCCATGGCGGACAAGGCCAAGGCTCAAATTCAAGTGACCCTGGTAGCCTTCCTGGACAGGGTGGCGGCCCGACGCGAGGCGGCTCTCGAAGAGGTTCACAGGGCCGCAGCAGCCGGCCACGGGGCGCCCGAGCCCAAGCAACAGGAAGCGACGAAAAAGAAAAAGACCACTACTCGCGAAAGAGCTGCCGTCCCGGACAAAGACACATCCGGCGGCAGCAAGCACACCGGCGAGACCAGAGTCCGGACAGAAGGCGCGGAGGACGCGGATAAATGAGTTCCCTGCTGTTTCGTCATAATCTTTCGCTCGATGTACTGAGACCATATCTGCGTGGCTATAAGCACGATCTGCCGATTGCTCCGGACCAGTGGGCTCAGGCCGAAAGCCTTGGATTGCCGGTCGGCTCGCTGGTTGTCAGCCTGGAAGCAGTCTCCATGACGGGCGAAGAGGCAGAGGATCAGCAGACATACAAGGTCGCGGAGCTGAACGTGGTTGTCGGCGTCGACGGGGAGCGCCCGATTGTGCTGGTCATCTCGCCGGAGACCTACGAGCTGACTTTCCTCGAAAGTGTGATGGCCAAGCGGGCAAACGACGCCAATTTGACGGGCTGGGACTATTCATACATCATCATCGAGCCCGCCCACGCGCTGCCGGACGAGAAGGTTCATGAGGTAGAGGAAATCGGTCTTTCCTTCGCCCGGGGCGGCTCTCGCCGGGAGCGCCGTCCTGACGGCGCCGGCATCATGGATCCAGCGATTCCTCTGTTGACCGCCCTGGGGCTCGAGCTTGATTCAGCCGCCGCCAAAAAGATGCTCGACCTCGCTGCCTTCGTGTACCTTGTTTTCGAGGAACCCGAGCCCGGCGCCGACACTCCGATCAAGAGGGCCAAGGATAGTTTCCGCCCGGTCCAGGCGGCAGGCGGTCCGGCCCCGGAGGCGCCCCCCGAGGAGGCACCACCGGCAGTATCGATGTCGGCGGGAGAGCAACAGGCGACCGATGCAGTTTCCCAGGGCGCTGAGCCGGCGATGGAGCCGCCCCCCGAGCCGGCAGCGGCTATGCCGGAGCCGCCGGCGGAAACCTCGGATCTGGCACAGCAGGGGAAGCGCTTTCACCGCACCGTCGAGGAGAAGAAGGACGACTTGCAGAAGCTGCTCGGGCTCGGCGGTATCTTCTC